>CALCJE010000395.1 GCA_937965665.1 uncultured Bacteroidales bacterium | reverse complement strand
CCACCGAGATCTACACTCTTTCCCTACACGACGCTCTTCCGATCTTGAAAGAAAATGCCATCAATGTTGAACTGGCATCGCATACTGACAGTCGCGGACCGTCAGCCTACAATGAAAAGCTTGCACAACGCAGGGCTGAATCGGCTGTTAAATATATTGTTGGCAAGGGAATAAAAAATGAAAGAATTACAGCAAAATCGTACGGTGAGCAAAAGCTGGTCAACAAATGCTCGAATGGCGTAAAGTGTACGGCTGCTGAGCACCAGTCAAACCGACGTACCGAGTTCACCGTTACAGGCTACGTGGCACCTGCTGTTTTGCCCGAACAGTTTAACCCCGACCAATACAAAGATGGCGACAATATTGACTTAAAGTCTTTACCCGAAGGATTCTTCGGACAATGCAAATAGATACTTACCAAAACCACTGATACCAGTTTATAAAAGCCATACTGACCCGGTATGGCTTTTTACTTGTTTATAAATTGGGGTGATATCAGGTTACACTTGCAATGTTTTACATCAGAAAATCACTTTCGGAGTGGATTTTAAACAGTATTTCAGTTTGCTATTTGTGTAATAAAATTAAATCATGTAGGTTTGTTGTATAAAACCAATCAACTTATTAAAAATAATGGAATACACTTATTAAAAAACATGAATATGGAAGATACAATGATTTCACCAGTCAGCGAAAAGCCAAACAGCACACCACAACTCACACCCGAATCAGCCGATTACCTTTTAAAAGCGGCAAAATGGGGTAAATTCCTGGCTATCCTTGGCTTTATCATTACCGGGTTGCTGATTGTGGCAGGTATCATCATGGGGTTTGTAATGAACAGTGTACAGGATGATATGAATCCGGTTGGCATGGCTTTCCCGCCTGTGTTGTTTTCAATAATTTACATCATTTTTGCCGCCATTTATATTATCCCTGTGATATTCCTGAATACTTTCTCGAATAATGCGATAAAAGCAGTTAACGATTCGAATACCGAAAGCATGACAATTTCATTGAAGAACCTGAAAAACCTGTTTGTATTTGTTGGGGTATCAACCATTGTGATGCTTGCCTTGTATACGATAGCATTAATAGCAGTAGGGATAACTGCGATGTTCAGCTTCTGATTTGTCCGAAAATAATTCAGCCCCGGATATCTCAAGTACGTTCTCAAATTTCTGAATGTCTTAATCTTTAAAATAAAAAACCTACATCAGATTTGTGCCCCAGGGCGCCGGTTACTTCAAAAAATATCAAAAACATGCTCCTCCCGAAAGTCAAATTTCGGGGGGAGTTGTTATTTATGAGAAAATACGCAGTAATTTTGCACCCTTTTAAAAACAGGGTCCAGGTAAGTATCTGTATCCATAAAACCAACGTATGAAGTTGTATACCAGACATATATTAAATAAATCCATCCTTCTTGTATTCTTGCTGATAAACTTTTCATGGTGGAATGAAGCGTTTGCCCAAACCCAGTCCGATACGACGTTGAATAAAATGGTTACCCTGGAGCAACTCATTATTACTGCCGACCGCACACCTGTGATGTTCGAACAACTGAAACGCAGCATACAGGTAATCAGCAGCAAAGAGATTGAAGACCTTCCGGTAAGGAACCTCTCCGAACTGATCAGTTATGCGATGAATACAGATGTCCGAAGCAGGGGTTCTTCAGGCATGCAGGCTGATATCAGCATCAGGGGTGGCTCATTCGATCAGACCCTTGTGCTGCTCAACGGGATGAACATCAGCGATCCGCAAACCGGCCACCATAACATGGACATTCCTGTCGATTTATCGGGTATTAACCGCATCGAAATTCTGAAAGGCCCGGGAGCGCGGGTTTTTGGACCAAACGCCTTTAACGGGGTTATAAATATAATCACCAACGAGAAAAAGGCTGACCAACTCTCGGTATCGGCTATGGGTGGTCAATACGGACTTTATAGCCTGTCGGCTGCTACTGCTTTCCATATCCGCAATACCACCCACAATTTGCAGGCGAGCAATTCGGCATCCGATGGCTTTACTCACAATACCGATTACAAAGCCTTTAACCTCTTTTACAGTGGTACTGCCGGCAAAAGCCAGAAACTCGAATACCAGGCCTCGTACATGAAAAAAGCCTTTGGTGCAAACAGCTTTTACACCCCAAAATACCCCGACCAATACGAGATTACACAAACCATTTTTGCGTCAGCACGCTATAAAACACATTTTAAAGGTTTTGCGCCTGCAGTTTATTTTCGCAGGCATTATGATGAATTTCGCCTGTTTCGTAATGAAGCCCCGGCCTGGTATACATCGCATAATTATCATTATACTGATGTTGTGGGGTCGAATGCAAATTTATGGACCAGCACGGGAAAACAGGCCAAACTGTCGGTTGGTTACGATGTAAGGTATGAACAGATCCGTAGCAACAAACTTGGCGATTCGCTCAATACCCCGATTCCCGTAAAAGGGGTGGAAGGCATATATTACACCCTGGGGAAAAACAGGACTTCGGCAGGGTTATTTGTTGAAGAATCGGTTAACATAAAAAAATTCTCAGTTTCGGCCGGACTGCTGGCCAGTTACCTGAGTGCACTTCCCGGAAAGATTACAATTTATCCCGGCCTGGATGCCGCGTACCAGTTGCGTAATAATTTCAGGATTTACTTTAACGCCAACCGGACACTCAGGCTACCGACATTTACAGATTTATATTATAATGATCCTACCAGCAAGGGCGACCCAAACCTGAAGCCGGAAGAAGCCGTCACCATCGAAACCGGTTTGAAATATAATATACCCGGAATTATTTCGCATGTAGCCATTTTTAAACGATACGGACACAATATGATAGATTGGGTGCGCACCACAGAATCAGAACCATGGCAGGCCACCAATATTACCGATATAAATGTGGCTGGCATTGAAACCAGTATTGCGTTTAACATGGAAGAGCTTGTACCGGGTAATTCGTTCCTGAAAACGCTGACTTTCGGCTATGCTTACCTGAAAGCTGATAAATCAAGTGATGAATTTATGTCGCGCTATGTTCTCGACATACTGAAACATAAAGCCGATCTGCTGGTTAATCATAAGATTTGGCAGAACCTTTCGGCTTCATGGGCATTCAGTTACCAGGACCGTGAAGGAGGTTATATTAAATATGTAAATGGCACGCCCGAAACCACGGAAACACCTTACAAACCCTTCCTGGTGATGGACCTGCAACTGAATACAAACTCAAAAACTGGCTGTTTTTTGCAGAAGCAACCAACCTGCTGAACACAACGTATGTGGATTATGGCAATGTTCCACAGGCTGGCAGGTGGTTCAGAATGGGACTCAGGTTTAATACCCTGCTGGGCAAAACTGAATAATTATCACCCACGCAACTCAGAATAAATCAGACCTATTTATTCAACATGTAACTCTTAAAAATTGGAGCCCGGGCATTTCCATTTTTATCAGAACCGGGCGTCCGGGTTTCGGATAAATTTCTTAGGTTTGTATAAATAAAATAATCAGGTTCGAAAAAAAATAAATCATTCATATTATGGCAAATACAGCTATTGACCCCAACATTTTAAAAAGAGCGAAAGCATGGCTCGACGACAGTAATATTGATGCTGAAACCAAAACCCGTATCAGCAGCCAGATTGAAAACGACCCCGTCGAACTGGCGGAGAGTTTTTACTGCGACCTCGAATTTGGTACAGGTGGGTTACGTGGCATCATGGGCGATGGCACCAACCGGATGAATAAATACACTGTGGGCATGGCTACACAAGGGCTGGCCAATTACTTGAAATCAGTTTTTGCGGCTGAACCCGAAATCCGTATTGCCATTGCACACGACTCGCGGAACAACAGTTCTTATTTTGCACGTATTGCTGCCGACGTGCTTTCGGCTAATGGAATTATAGTGTATCTTTTCGAAAACCTGCGGCCAACTCCCGAACTATCTTTCGCGGTCCGCTACCTGCACTGCCACAGTGGTATTGTGCTAACCGCATCGCATAATCCTAAAGAATACAACGGCTACAAGGTTTACTGGAACGATGGCGCACAGCTGGTGCCCCCGCACGATAAAAATGTGATTGCCGAAGTACAGAAAATTGCATCGATCGGCGATGTAAATTTTGAAGGTGATCCTATGAAAATTAACATGATAGGCGAAACCATCGACAAGGAATTTCTACGTGTATCAAAGAGCTATTCACTTGCCCCCGAAGTAATTGCTCCTCAAAAAAACATGAAGATTGTTTATACTCCGCTTCACGGAACCGGTATCACACTGGTACCGAAAGCACTGAAGGACTTTGGCTTCGAAAATATCCATATCGTTGAGGAACAGGCTGTTTCGGACGGTAATTTTCCAACCATAGTTTCGCCGAATCCCGAGGAAAAAGCAGCAATGAAAATGGCGATGGAACTGGCTGCTAAAATTGATGCCGACCTGGTGCTTGCAACTGATCCCGATGCCGACCGTATTGGGGTAGGGTTAAAGGATTCGGAGGGGAAATATATACTGCTTAATGGCAATCAAACTGCTGCGCTCCTCACCTATTACCTGATAAAACAATGGGAAGCCAAAGGAAAGCTTACAGGCAATGAATATATTGTTAAAACCATTGTAACCTCCGAGTTGCTAGGAGATATTGCCCGAAATGCAGGAGTAGAGTATTTCGATTGCCTGACCGGTTTTAAATGGATTGCAGAAGTGATTCGTAACTTCGAAGGCAAAAAGACCTTTATTGGCGGCGGAGAAGAAAGCTACGGTTTTATGATCGGAGATTTTGTGCGCGACAAGGATGCTGTAACGGCCTGCTGTATTTTTGCAGAATGTGCCGCCTGGGCCGGCAGCAAAGGAAAAAGCCTGTACCAGTTGTTGCTCGATATTTACCTGGAATATGGATTATATAAAGAAAACCTGGTGAATGTTGTTAAAAAAGGCATGAGCGGCCAGGCCGAAATAAAAGCTATGATGGAAGGTTTCCGTGCCAATCCTCCAAAAGAAATTGCTGGTTCAAAAGTGAAACTAATGAACGATTTCGAACTTCGCCAGGCAACGGATATACATACCGGAAAGGTTACACCTATCGAGTTACCCAAGAGCGATGTGCTGCAGTTTTTCCTCGAAGATGGAAGTAAGATTTCCATGCGCCCATCGGGAACCGAACCTAAAATTAAGTTTTATTTCAGCGTAAGAGCTGACTTAAAATCGGTGGCTGATTTCAAACAAACCGAAGCCAGACTCGACGGAAGGATTGAAGAGATTATTGTAGCCATGGGATTGAGATAAGAAGTTGGAAGACGGAAGACGGAAGTCCGAAGTGGAGGTTCAAGCGGCTTCCGTCTTCGGACTTCGGTCTTCCAGCCTATACAAACCAGCAACATCCAATTAATTGCACCATCATCAGATAACCCCATGATCATTACCGAACAAATTCAGATACAATCCATTGCCGTTCACCAGGTAGGTAATAAGCTGAACGAAGAAGGCATTCGTTTCTCAAAAACTGAGCTGCGAACTGACGACAGCATCAACAACCTGCTGCTCACTTATTTCTTTTCGCCGTTTAAATCGAATGAGTTTTACAACCTTTATCACGAATCGGATATAAACCTGAACGAAGTTTATGCCTTTGTTTCGGAGATTTTTGATAACCCGGAAAACCTGTTTGATCAATCGGTAAACCTGGCAAAACACCTTTACGAAATGAGTGTCCACCCCAAGGTGAAAGGAGGTGAATTATATGTGGTATACTTCCGCGACTGCATAGTAGAGGGCGAAACGATGGATGCCATAGGTTTGTTTAAATCGGAAACCAAGGAGACTTTTCTGAAAGTATACCCGAATAATGATGGATTTGAGATGGAAAGCGAAGCCGGTATCAATATCCATAAACTTGATAAAGGCTGCTTGATTTTTAATACCGAACGCGAAAACGGTTACCTGGTTTCGGTGGTCGATAACCTGAACAAAGGCGGTGAAGCACAATACTGGATTGATCATTTTCTGCATGTGCTGGTGCGAAACGACGATTATTACCAGACCAAGAATGTACTCAGCATGTGTAAGAGTTTTGTGATTGAAAAATTCCCTGAACAATTCGAAGTTACAAAAGCCGACCAGGCTGAGATGCTGAATAAATCAGTGAAATTTTTCAAGGAAAACGAAAATTTTGATCTTGATGATTTTGCCAGTGAGGTGATGCAGGCACCGGAAATGATCAGCAGTTTTAAGTCGTACAAAACTGAATTTGAGGTTGAGCATGATGTAAAGCTTACTGATAACTTCGATATCTCAACAGCAGCCGTAAAAAAGCAAAGCAAGTTTTTTAAAAGTGTTATTAAACTGGATAAAAATTTTCACATCTATGTGCATGGCGACAGCCAGCGGATTGAAAAAGGATTCGACCAGGCTTCGGGTATGCATTTTTACAAACTTCTTTTTGAGGAAGAAAGTTAGGCAACCAGTTACTGTTAACAAAAGAGCCACTTCTCCATCGGAAAAGTGGCTCTTTTTTCTAAATGCAATTGTTTTTACAAACTCATCCTCAGTAAATTCAACGCACCGCCGGCTTTAAACCATTCAATCTGTACCTGGTTGTAGGTATGATTTACGGGGAACTGATCTGTTGTTCCATCGGAATGATGCAAAACCAGGATCAACGGTTTACCCGGTGCAAAGGTCGTTAAACCTGTTATATCAATTCTGTCGTCTTCGCGAATCAGTTCATAATCAGCTTTGTTGGAAAAAGTAAGCGCCAGCATACCCTGTTTTTTCAGGTTGGTTTCGTGTATGCGGGCAAACGATTTTACAAGTATGGCCTTAACGCCCAAATGACGTGGTTCCATGGCAGCATGTTCGCGCGAGGAGCCTTCGCCGTAATTTTCGTCACCAACTACAACCGAACCAATTCCGGCGGCCTTGTAAGCCCTGGCTGTGGCAGGCACTGTATCGTATTCGCCATTCAGCTGATTTTTTATCAGGTTGGTTTTCTCATTGTAAAAGTTTACCGCCCCGATGAGCATATTGTTCGAAATATTATCGAGATGACCGCGGAAACGCAACCATGGGCCTGCCATTGAAATATGGTCGGTGGTACATTTGCCCTTTGCTTTGATCAGTAACGGAAGACCGGTCAGGTCGGTGCCTTGCCAGGCGGCAAAAGGCTCGAGTAGCTGCAGGCGTTCCGAATCAGGCTTCACAACAATGCTTATCGCTGAACCATTAGCCGGAGGTGCCAGGAATCCTGCATCTTTTACATCAAAACCTGCAACCGGAAGTTCAATACCTTTAGGTTCATCAAGTTTAACTTTTTCGCCTGCTTCGTTTAGCAGGTAATCGGTTAAAGGGTTAAAACAAAGATCTCCGGAAATGGCATAAGCAGTTACAATTTCGGGGGAAGCCACAAAACTGTGGGTGTTCGGGTTACCATCGTTGCGCTTTGCAAAATTGCGGTTAAATGAAGTGATGATTGAATTTTTACGTTCAGGATCATCGGTATGACGTTTCCACTGACCTATGCATGGTCCGCAGGCATTGGCCATAACTACGCCTCCAATCTTTTCGAAATCGCCTAAAAGCCCGTCGCGTTCGGTGGTATAACGGATAAGTTCCGAACCAGGTGTAATTACAAATTCAGCCCTGGCTTTCAGATTTTTTTCAGTAGCCTGCCTGGCTATAGAAGCAGCACGGGTAAGATCTTCGTACGATGAATTGGTGCAGGAGCCAATCAAACCCACTTCCAGTTTTTGCGGGTATCCTTTTTCTTTCACTACTTTAACAAACTCCGAAACCGGGAATGCGGCATCGGGAGTAAAAGGCCCGTTTACATAAGGTTCGAGCGTATCCAGGTCAATTTCAATAAGCTGGTCGAAATATTTCTCAGGCGACAGGTACACATCCTCATCAGCCCTTAAATCGGCAATAATTTCATCGGCCAGGCATGCGATTTCAGCACGTCCTGTAGCTTTCAGGTAGTCACTCATTTTTGCATCGTAGCCAAAAATAGATGTGGTTGCACCAATTTCGGCACCCATATTACAAATGGTTCCTTTGCCGGTGGCAGAAATAGAATCGGCACCCGGACCAAAATATTCAACTATACAACCGGTTCCGCCTTTCACGGTGAGTATTCCTGCAACTTTCAGGATGATATCCTTGGCTGAAGTCCATCCACTCATTTTCCCCGTAAGTTTCACCCCGATCAGTTTAGGCATCTTCAGTTCCCAGGCCATTCCGGCCATTACATCCATGGCATCGGCGCCGCCCACACCAATAGCAATCATTCCCAATCCGCCTGCATTCACAGTGTGAGAGTCGGTACCAATCATCATTCCACCGGGGAATGCATAATTTTCGAGTATTACCTGGTGAATAATTCCGGCCCCGGGTTTCCAGAAACCTATGCCATATTTTGCTGATACCGATTCGAGGAAATCGTATACTTCCTTATTTTGCGAAAGCGCTACATCTAAATCGGCATTGGCGCCTACGGAAGCCTGTATGAGGTGATCGCAATGAACCGTGCTGGGCACAGCCGTACGACTGCGACCGGCAGTCATAAACTGTAACAGTGCCATCTGCGCGGTAGCATCCTGCATGGCCACGCGGTCAGGACCAAAATTTACATAGTCCTCTCCCCTGCCAAACGGCTTTGCAGGCAAATCATCCCACAAATGGCTGTACAGAATTTTTTCGCTTAAGGTAAGCGGACGGTTAACGAGTGAGCGTGCTTTCGAAATTTTTGAAGGTAGCCCCGAATACACTTTCCTGATCAGATCAAGGTCGAATAACATATTAATTGTATTTAAATAGATTGATGTTTTGCCACAACTAAATTACGGTGAACTTTTTATTTAAACAAGCCCGGGTGCATATCGTTCATTAAAATCTGATTACTTTTGCCACGATGCAAAAGGTTTACATTAAGATCTTATCATTATTGCTCTGTGGATTATTGATTTATAATTCATTGGGGCATCTGCTGGTATTCTCTGTAATCCGGATGTCGGTGAGGCATCAGATGTGGTCGCAGCTATCAACTATTCCAGAATCGAACCTTACAACCTTTATTTTCGATAAAACTTCAGCCCGGCAAAGACTCTCAATAGTTAACAAGCGCGAAATAAAGGTTGATGGAAGGATGTACGACGTGGTTAGAAAGACTGTAAGTGGCAAAAAAGTTAAATATGTTTGCATTAACGACGAAAAAGAAGATATCCTGCTTTCAAAAGCAAAGCTGGTCCATTCGCAGTCAGAACAACAGCCTGGCCGCAATATAGCCCGGGTTATTGCAGCCAAAATAATCAACAGCGCTATTATTTCCGATGAAACTGAAGATATTGATACTTTTACTTTCGCAGCTATAATCAATTTTGAACCTGCAGCTGATGCGGGTCCGGGAATTCCGGTAATATCTCCTCCTCCCAAATCCTGAACTCATTTTCATTTTCTCTCAACCTGTGTTTTCATAAAGAATTAACACTGAAAACTTTCCAGCTTTAAGTTTCTACTTAGAGTTGTTTACTATTTATTTAACTAAACCCAAAATGAAAAAACTTTTAACGCTTCTATTTCTCCTGATATCGGCAACAATTTTTGCCCAACAAGTTCATGTAATCAGCAAAACAGAACTACAACCTATTGCTGGCTGCACCATTTATAACGCTGACAAATCGGTTACCGTGGTGACCGATAACAAAGGCATGGCTGACCTTACCCGGTTTAAAAGCACCGATGTGCTCACATTTTCCCATGTTTCGTTTGTTCCGCTAGTAATTGAACGCGCATACTTTACAGCCCCCGAAACGGATATCCAACTCGCTGTTGCAGTGATAAACCTCAATGAATTTGTGTTGTCGGCCAACAAGGTAGAGGAAAAATACCGCGACCTGCCGGTTAGAATAGATATTATTCCATCGCGGCTGATCCGTTTTGGAAATCCCCAGACATCGGCCGAGTTGTTGCAGCAAAATGGTACAGTGTACGTGCAGCAAAGCCAGCAGGGAGGCGGAAGCCCGGTGATCAGGGGCATGGAAACCAACCGCGTGTTGCTGGTTGTAGATGGCATCCGGATGAATAATGCAATATATCGTGCAGGACACCTTCAAAATGTAATCACCATTGACCCCAACATGCTGAGCCGCGTTGAGGTGGTTCATGGTCCGGGTTCGGTAATTTACGGAAGCGATGCCATGGGTGGCGTAATGCACTTTTATACCCGTAATCCAGTTCTTTCGACCACCGACAAACTGAATACTTCCGGAAATATTATGCTCAGGTATTCAACTGCGGCAAACGAATATTCGCAAAGCTTTGATGTTAATGTGGGCGGAAAGAAAATTGCTGCTCTCATCGGCGGAAGCACAAAAAATATAGGCGATCTGCGCGAAGGCAGCAACCGCGACAGCAAATATGGCGACTGGGGTAAATGCCTTTATTACGCCGAAAGAATTAACAACACTGACATCATGACCCAAAATGCAGATCCTTTAATCCAGAAAAATTCAGGATATAAGCAGTATGATGTTTTTGCAAAGGTTCTCTACAAACCAACTGAATATCATTCGCTTACATTGAATACCCAATTTTCGAACTCAGGTAACATACCACGTTACGACAGACTTACCGAGATGAAAAATGGCAAGTTAAAATATGCCGAATGGTATTATGGTCCGCAAACGCGTGCATTGGTTTCGCTGAAAAGTGAATGGTTTAAGGCTACAAAAATGTATGACTTTGCACGTGTAACAGCAGCCTACCAATATATAAGTGAGGATCGCATCAGCCGTAGTTTTGGTGCATCAAGGAAAAAACACCAGGAAGAAACCGTTAACATCCTTTCGCTGAATGCTGATTTCATGAAGAAGATTTTCACTAACAGCGAGTTACGGTATGGAGCGGAAGGTATCCTGAACCTGGTAGGATCAAAAGCGTATAATCAGAATATTACATCGGGCGAAATAACCCAGGATGCTGCAACCCGGTATCCCGATGGTGGCGATAATATGGTTAACCTTGCGGCATATGCATCGAATAACTGGGAAATTTCAAAGAAGTTGATTTTCTCCCAGGGAATTCGCTTCAATTATGTTTCGCTGGAAGCAAAGTACACCGACGAAATGATGGACCTGATCAAGTTCCCGTTTGATGCTACCATGAAACAGGATAATACGGCCGTTAACGGAAGCCTGGGACTCGTTTATATGCCTGCCAATGGCTGGCGGATTACCACCAACCTGTCGACCGGTTTCAGGGCGCCCAATATCGACGACCTGACCAAGCTCAACGACTCAAACAGCCAGGACCAGCTGATTATTGTCCCAAATCCTGATTTGAAACCAGAGAATGCATACAATGCCGAATTAACTATTGGCAAAACCTTTGGCGAAAGCGTACAAATTGAAGCAACCGGTTTCTATACGCTGCTCACAGATGCATTTGTTACCCGATCGTTCACCTACAACGGGCAGGATTCAATCATGTTCGATGGAACACTTTGTGGCGTGCAGGCCATGCAAAATGCCAGCCAGGCCAATGTTTATGGTTTCGAAGGCAGTTTCCTGGCCCAGATCACCAAATCACTTTCGTTGCGGAGTAGCTTAACGTATACCTATGGCCACGTAAAGGAAGAAGATGTTCCCCTCGATCATATTCCCCCTGTATTTGGGATTACATCACTCAAACTTGAGTTGAGTAAGTTCACCGGCGAGTTTTTTGCACGCTATAATGGATGGAAACATATTGAAGATTACAGCCCGAGCGGTGAAGACAATGAAGCGTATGCAACCGCTGACGGAATGCCGGCCTGGTATACACTGAACCTCAGGGCAGGATACCAGTTTAACCAGAACATTAGTCTGCAGGCTGGCTTCGAAAATATGCTCGATAAGCACTACCGCAATTTTGCCAGCGGCATCAGTGCACCAGGCAGGAATGTATATGTAACCCTCAGGGCAAATTTATAATCAGCTTTAATCTGCTTACAAAAACAGCCGTTACTTATGGGTAACGGCTGTTTTGCTTTTCAATGTGTGATGTTTGGTTATTGTGTTTTTTCGCCAATAAACTGGTCTTCCTTATTTTTGAACAACACGTTGAACGTGGTAAGGCTTCCGTAAATGCGGGTAATATATTGTTCGAGATCCACTTTTTCCTCATCAGTGAGGTTACTGGCATTGATACGCTGTTCCATCACCCGCACGCGATCGCGGACCATTACAATTTTATGAAAAAAGGTCTCAATCGGGATTTCTTTTTCCTTTAATGACTTATCGCCAGGCATCAGCACCATTTTACCACCGGTCCATTTCTGCCCGAGCGGTACAGTTTCCTGGATGTCGCTGAACCTGCGCAGTACCCGGGTCAGGCTTTTTTCTATTTTTTCGTATGTTGCCAGGTCAGAGGGAGTTTCAACGGCTTCAATAACTTCGAGTCCTTCAAAATCGCGCATAAGTTGCCTGACGCCATACTCAATAAATCCAATTTCGTATGCATCAGAACGAATCTGAACTACAACACCTTTCCCAAACTGCGGATGTTTTACCCTTGAACCAACACCTAAAATTATTTCTGACATAAATGACGGATTTAAGATTGTTACTATTGCAAAAATAGGATTTCTGTCCAGATATTCATGCAGGCTTTGTATGATTAATCTTTCCAAATGCTTTTCATTGCAGCACAATCATGTATCAAACTTTTAAACAAGTAATGTGTTTAATAATACCAAAACAAAAACAGATGAAAAATATAGCCATACTTGGAACCGGGATGGTTGGTGAAGTACTCGGCACCAAACTGGTATCATTAGGTCACAAAGTAATGATGGGTTCGCGTTCCGAAACCAATGAAAAAGCAATAGCCTGGAAAAATAAAAACGGGGCCCTGGCTTCAAATGGAACTTTCGCAGATGCGGCTGCTTTTGGCGAAATAGTATTTAATTGTACTTCAGGAAAGGTTTCGCTGGAGGCATTGCAACTAGCCGGGCACGAAAACCTGCAGGGTAAAATACTGGTTGATGTGGCCAATCCGCTTGATTTCTCGAAAGGAATGCCCCCTACCCTCACCATTTGTAACACCGACTCGCTGGGTGAAACCATTCAGCGTCAGTTTCCCGATGCTAAAGTGGTGAAGGCACTCAATACCCTCAACTGCCAGCTAATGGTCAATCCGGGCTTCCTGAATGATTCGGGCAACCTGTTTATATGTGGAAATGATTCCGGTGCAAAAAAGGAAGTTGAAAGTTTGTTACAATCCTTTGGTTGGGAGAAGATTATTGACCTTGGCGATATTTCAGCCGCCAGGGGAACAGAACAACTTTTACCTGTTTGGGTGCGCCTGATGGGAAAACTGGAGACTCCTATGTTTAATTTCAGTATCGTTCAGTAGCACTTTGGTTTAATCAGTTGTCGAGTATTTGTTGGTGAATCCTGAGCACCTGTGGGATTACCATCATATTCTCATCGTTGGTAACCACATATTGCGCAAGCAGCAGTTTTTTTTCCTGTGGCCACTGATTTTCAATTCTTTCGAGCACATGCTCCTTACTGATAGAATCACGATTCATCACCCGTTGAATACAGGTTTCCAACGGAGCAACAACCAAAACTGTGGCATCAAAAAGGCGATCGAATCCACTTTCGAATAATATAGCCGCTTCATGTAAAATGTATGGCTGATGTTTGTGAGTTTCGCACCAATCTGAAAAGTCCTTTTCAACCAGGGGATGCAACAGGTTGTTGAGTGCTGACAGTTTTTGCTTATCCGTAAAAACAATAGCTGCCAAAGCTTTCCTGTCGACCTGCCTGTTACTGTTCAATACCTGGCGGCCAAACATTTTTTCAACCCCGGCAATCACAAAATCGGTTTCCATGATCAGCCTGGCCTGCAAATCGGCATGATACACAGGCACGCCCAATATTTCAAAAATCCTGGCAATGGTAGTTTTGCCGGTACCAATATTGCCCGTTAGCCCGATGCGTTTCATTTGGCTATGATAATAAATTCAACTTCTTCGGGTATGGTTTTCAACACTTTTACACGCTGAGGTACCCTCGTAAGATTAACTTTAAGCCTTTTTTCTTTGATTAATGAAGGCAGGTACTGAACCTGGGCCGAAAAATCGGAAGCATCGATATGCGGAAATACCGATAACGGAACACGGCATATAATCTCAACTTTGTCGGGGAATATTTTCAGGTTTTCACCATTTCCTGTAACCAAAAGAGGAATGGTATAACCGGCTTCGGTAACTTTTTCGACCCTGAAGCTAACCGTAACCGAATCGGTTGAATATTTTAATAACTCGGCCCGCCTGCCTTTGAACAACGGAACTTTAACACTAATGCTGCTGTCGAGTTGCGTAAGGTTGAGCCTTTGGGTACTAACAAACGATAATGTATCAATAATATCCTTAATACTCGAAACGGTAACAAAACGAGGCTTACAGCCAATGGTATCAGTGATATCGTATTGTCCGCCAAGGCTATAATTCAGGTTCAGTTTTACGGGAACCTGTTTCCGGTACACTTCCGAAAACCTGAAAAACAGGGTATCCGGCTTAATATACGCTATCTGCTTCTGAAAGCGAATCTGTGTGCCCAGTTGCTCAATTATTTTGGAAGAAGTGAGAAAAGCGCCGTATCCGCCATCGGAAGCGCGGATTTTGAGCGTAGATAAATCGATGGTAAGTATGCGTGGCTTGGGCGAATATTTGGCTGCCAGCAGTTCAAATCCCTGGGCATTCATCCCGATCGTTATCTGGTTATCTCCGCCGTTGGTCAGGATGAGATCTTTGGGGGCATTGATAAAACTTACCTGGTATTTTACCTCATCTGTATAATCTTTCATCAGCTCGATGAACAGCCACATGAGCATACTAATCACAAGACAGACCAGAAAAACAACCAATCTTGGATGAGATCGGTGTTGTTTCCGGCCTGTTTTGGGTGATTTGCTTATAGTTTCATTCTGGCTGTCAATGGCCATGATACATCAAATATTACAGTTTAGAGACCGGGCTCGGAAACATCCTTCCGGTTGTTTTCCCTGGCTTTGTTGCCATCGTTCCCTGGTTTTCCCGGTACCTACTGAACTTTTCAACTATTTAGCAGGTTCGCCGGTGAGTTGATCCTGCGAATCAGCTGCAACTGCTGATTTTTCGAGTTTGAGTTTTACACCACCTTCAACTTCAATAGTTACGGTAGTATCCTGAAGTTCAACAATGCGGCCGTGAATACCACCAATGGTGATAATTTTCTGACCTTTCGAAAGGCCTTCCCTGAATTTCTTCTGGTCTTTCTGCCGTTTTACCTGCGGACGGATAAAGAAGAAATAGAAAACGACAAAGATGAGAACAAGAAAAATGAGTGAACTGGCCATTCCGCCGCCACCTGCATTTCCCCCGGGAGGAGGAGCCATTAATAAAATTTGAAGTAAATTCATCGGATTTGATTTTAACGTGATTGATTAATTATTATTTAAGCGAAAGACTTTTATTCTGCCGAATCAACTACCTGAGCTTTAATGTGCAGATAGGCAGTTGCCGGATCAGCATTGGTATTCACGGTTATTGATTTGGACTGAAAACCCTGCTTACCCTCGCTGTCGAAACTAACATCAACGGTAGCTGTTTCGCCTGGCTGAATTGGTTTTTTGGGGTATGATGACACGGTGCATCCGCATGAAGTGCTGACATTAGAAATGATTAGCACCGATTTGCCCGTATTTTTAAATTTAAAAGCGTAGGTAACTTTTTCACCGGCAGTAAGTTTGCCAAAGTCGTGCGTATCTTCCTCGAAACTGATAACAGGCATATTTTCTTTGCTTTGGGGCGCGGCAGCCGAATCGGCAGTACCTGTGGCAGTATTAGCCGAACCGGTACCGGTTGAGTTACACGAAACAAACATCAGCAGAACAAAGGCTGAAATCAGTGTGGTTAATGGCAGTTTTTTCATTTATTTAATTTATTGCTGTGCAAAAGTAACAATTCGGAACTTTATGATCAACTTATCGACGAAATATCGCGGATAATATATACCTGGTAATCGCCCAGCGAAACAAATCCGGATTTGGAGTATAAAGAAATGGCTTTTGCATTGTCTTTATGAACTTCGAGTTTTATTTGCATTCCGAAGGTTTTTGCCACTTTCAAAGAAGCATCGAGTAACACCTTTGCCAAACCCTTTCCCTGGTATTGGCTGTGAATTCCGAAATGATGAATGTACGTGCGCCTGCCATCGACAGTGAGCCACGAAGTTCCGATAATTTTACCTGAAACCTGCTCAATGAGCAATAGAAGCCTGCCACCCATTTGAAGTGTACGGGCAATAACCTGGCTGTCGTCGCCACGGTGGGCGCCTCCAAGACCAATATCTTCCCAGAGCATCATCATTTCAGGGAAATCGGTTTCGGTATAATCTCGGACAAAAAAACCAGGTTCCATTTCGGATCACGAATCGTTTAAAGGAAAATCATTTTGGGCTTGCCGGTACTGAGCCGTTCGCTTTATACTTTGAATAAATCCGCAGGCAGGTAGCTTAAACTATTCCATAAGTCCCCTACCCGATTTACGGATAATCCCCTGTTCTTTGTAGTCGATAATCAGTTTATCGAGAACGCCGTTAATAAACACTTTGCTCTTGGGCGAACTGTATTCTTTCGACAGTTCAATATACTCGTTCAGGGTGACTTTAATGGGAATAGAAGGAAATTCTATCAGTTCGGTGATAGCCATTTTAATCAGGATGGTATCCATGATGGCGATACGCTCCAGGTCCCAGTTTGAGGCCCGCTCGCTGATCACGTTATTGAGTTCCACATTGTTAACCAGTGTTTTGCGATATAACTGTTTAACGAACTGCATATCTTCGCTGCCATCGCTATGGTTTTCGTCCTTCAGCAAGGTGGGCAGGCTGGTAAATTCGTCGGCAGTTTCCCGGTAGCCTTTTATGGTTTTGTCCACCATCATAACGGCGATATCAAAATCTTCGCTCCAAAAAATATTACGTTCGTCGAAATAACTTCTCAGGTATTCTGATTCAGAAAACAGCTTGAGCAATACCATTTCAACCAATTGTTTCTCGTCGGCATAGCTTACCTCCGGCTTATTCATGTATGTAGTATAAGCCTCATCCTCACGCATCAGGTTATAAAATTTCCTGATCATTTCTTCTTCATCAACCCAGTTTATTTTATAGGAAGCCACACGCCGTTTATAATCGCGGTTATTTTCCAGTTGCTGGATAAAATGATTCTGAACGAAACGCAGGTTGGGATTAAGGTCTTCGGCGGTAGGAAGCTGTTTCAGTCGGTTTTCCTCAATGCGCCTTTTTGCGAAATCCGATAGTTCCACGATGAGTGAAAGCTGATGGATATAGAGTTCGTAAAGTTTATCGAGACTAACGATAAGTTGTTTTTCACCGGCGCCTATGTTTTCAGGACCTTCCTGTTGAAAAGCATAAATTGCCTGCATTACTTTTATCCGAAGAAACCTTCTGCTTAGCATAAAATGTAAATGAACCTTTAATGAATTAGGCGGCAAAGGTAAGAAATTTGAACCAATCAGCTATTTAAAAATACAAACGCGCAGCTCTTGCCCAGCCAAAGGTACAGTTAGCTGAAATGCAATAATAACAATAACAACATATTACACGACCTGTTTTCTTTTTCAAAAAAATAAAACCGGGCAATAACGGTCGTTAAAACTTAAAGATGTATTCAACACCTGGGTACTTATAACGTATACAATTTCCGGTGATGCAAGGTAGAATCCGTTCAATGGCCGACATTTCAGGGGACAATTAATAAAAAAACAATAAAAATGTTACCATCGCTGATTGAAAAATAATTTCTACATTTGCAATAAAGAAGGAGTAATCATTTAACCAGTAATTTGATTAAAAGATGGAAGAGTTTGATTATTTGGATACCAGAGAGGATGTATTCTCGAGAGCGGTGAAAGCTGGAAAACGCACCTACTTTTTTGATGTTAAAAGCACACGCGATAAGGAGTTGTACATTACAGTTACCGAGAGCAAGAAACGATTTGATAATGCGCTGGGCAAATTTGTATACGACAAGCATAAAATATTTCTGTATCAGGAAGACTTCGAAAAATTTTTACATGGTCTGCAGGACGCTTATTCATTTATTGACACCGGTAAAGAGCCACCCGAAAGAGTGTATAAAGAAGTAAAGAGGTTGCTTACCGACATTGATCCTTTAACACCAGGCAACGGATCATCTGAATAAAACAGTGCTCCGGCATATTTCAGGCTTAGGAAAATAACCAGCAACAACAGCAGGTTAAATAAATAAAAACATCCCCAAAAACTTATTAACACAGGGCCAAAACAGCATATGCTTTTTTGTACCTTTGCCCGCTATTGCAGCTGTGAATCCGAGCTCACAAACACCGGAATATCACACACAAATTATTGATTTTAAACACGCTACATTAAAACAATCCTTCACGAATGGGAAAAATAATCTCCATAGCAAACCAAAAAGGCGGTGTTGGCAAAACTACAACCGCCATTAACCTTGGGGCTGCTTTGGCCGTTTTGGAATTTAAGACACTTATTATAGATGCTGATCCACAGGCAAATGCAACATCGGGCGTCGGTTTCGATCCAAAAGCAATAAAAGCCAGCATTTATGAATGCATTATTGAAGAGGTGAAGGCAAAGGACATCATTCTTACTACCAGCACGCCTAATCTTTTCCTGCTTCCGGCACATATCGACCTGGTAGGCGCTGAAATTGAAATGATCAACCTGACTGACCGCGAAATTATGATGCGTAAAGTTGTGGAAGAACTTCGCGACGAATATGACTTCATACTTATTGATTGCTCACCATCACTTGGCCTGGTTACCGTAAATTCACTGGTTGCCTCCGATTCGGTAATTATACCCGTACAATGCGAATACTTTGCGCTCGAGGGTCTAGGCAAGCTGCTGAATACCATTAAAATAGTACAGTCGAGGCTCAATCCGAAGCTCGATTTTGAAGGCATTCTGCTTACAATGTACGATGGCCGCCTGCGTCTTTCGAACCAGGTGGTTGAGGAAGTAAAAACCCATTTCCAGGACATGGTTTTTAATACCATTATTGCCCGCAACACACGCCTGGCCGAAGCTCCAAGTTTCGGGCAAACTGTGCTGATGCACGATGCAGGAAGTACCGGTTCGCTCAATTACCTGAACCTGGCCCGCGAGGTATTGCAGAAAAACAACATGACCACATTAACACAAGATCAAAAAGAAATAAAGGTTCAGGAATAATGGCAATTCAGAAAAAGACAGGATTAGGACGTGGATTGAGTGCAATACTCGAAAGCCCTGAAACAGATATCACCTCGAAAGACATTTCGGGTAATTATGTTGCCGGAGCTATCGCCAATCTGCCGATTGATAAAATTGAAACCAATCCCTTTCAACCCAGGGAAGATTTCGACGAATCTGCTTTAGCCGAACTATCGCAATCAATCCTAGAGCAAGGTATTATTCAGCCGCTCACTGTTCGTAAAATGGGTTACGATAAATACCAGCTTATCTCGGGCGAACGCAGGTACAGAGCCTCGAAACTTGCCGGAATTGAAACCCTGCCTTGCTATATCCGTGTTGCAAACGACGAACAGATGCTCGAATGGGCGCTGATTGAAAATATACAGCGCGAGAACCTGAATGCCATCGAAATCTCAATCAGCTATAACCGGCTGATTGAAGAATGTAACCTTACCCAGGATGAGCTGAGCAAACGCGTTGGCAAAAACCGTTCAACAGTCACCAATTACCTGCGCCTGCTTAAATTACCGGCCGAAGTTCAGGCTGCTATCAGGGATAACTCAATCAGCATGGGTCATGCACGTTCACTAATCAACGTGAATGATGAAAATAAACAGCTGCTTATTACACGAAAAATTATAGCCGAAGCGTTATCAGTACGTGAAGTAGAGAAACTGGTACGACAATTCGATAAAATTGTAACACCTGTAACCAAACCCGCTAAAATTGCGCTTCCGCTTAAGTACGAAGCCATGAAGGATTCCATACAGGCACGTTTGAACAGGAAAGTTGAGTTGCACCGGAATCCAAAAGGCAAAGGCAATATCGTTATTCCATTTGTTTCGGACGACGACCTGCAAGCCATCATTTCAAAGTTAGGAATTGAATAGCAAAAGTGATAAATACATCGAGATACATTAATAAATCACAGGAACAAAGTCCGATTTCCTTATACAACAAGGTCAGCGGGCTTTGTTTTGTTTTTATACTTTCGGCAATTTTCGTAATGCTGCCGGCAGGAAGGCTGCAGGCACAGGATACCACAACTGCAAAAATTACCGTTGCCCCGGTAAAACCCGAAATACAGCACTCCCCGCGCAAAGCAATGGTACTTGCACTGGTATTGCCAGGGGCAGGCCAGGCCTATAACCACAAATATTGGAAAATGCCTATTGTTTACGCCGGCTTTGGAACCATGATCTATTTTATTACTTTCAACAGTAAAAATTACCATGAACTGAAAGATGCTTACGAATGGACAACCGTAACCAGCCAGGTAAATTACCCTCCTACACCGATAAATATTTTTACACCCATACCGTCACCACCCAACGATTGGGCCTCCAAAGGTTATACTGCTGACCAGTTACAGGAAGGCGTGGATTATTACCGGCGTAACCTGGAATTATCGTACATTTTTACTGGTGTCTGGTACATACTAACCGTGGTTGATGCTGTTGTTGATGCCCATTTTTTCGATTATAACATCAGTAACGACCTGAGTTTGAAGGTTCAGCCATGGGTACCGGCCCTGGGAATGAATACTTCAAAAAGCATGGCCGGCGGAATTAACCTGACACTTCGTTTCTGACCTTCGGGCTTAACCTACCATCAATTGCAATCAGCATTATTCTGCGATTCGCAAAATTTCACACCAGCTGTTTCACAAAAATTAAATCGTATCAAACAAACCCTTTCATTTTACCGTATATGAAGATAGCGCTACTGGGTTATGGAAAAATGGGTCACGAAGTTGAGAAAATAGCAACTGAACACGGCCATACCATCGGCCTGACCATTGATAATGAAAATGACTGGAACGAAAAGCAGGGACAGCTTCCGGGCTGTGATGTTGCCATTGAGTTTTCGATGCCGGCTATTGTGATAGGTAATATTTACAGGTGTTTCGAAGCCAAAATTCCCGTGGTTGTAGGAACTACCGGCTGGCACGACCAGTTGCAGAAAATTACCGGCGATTGTTTGAGCAGCGGCAACACCTTGTTTTATGCCAGCAACTTCAGTATTGGCGTGAATATTTTTTTCGATATAAACCGAAGGCTGGCAGGCTTGCTGAAGGAATACCCCATGTATTTGCCTTCGATGGTCGAAATACATCATACCCAGAAACTTGATTCACCCAGCGGAACAGCCATTACCCTGGCAAATGGCATTATTGAAGCTAACCCGAAATATACGCGTTTTACCGAATCTGATCCTGCCGAGGGAGTAATACCGGTGCAATCCATCCGCGAAGGGAATGTTCCCGGAACTCATTCAGTGACCTGGAAATCGGACATCGACCAGTTAACCATAACCCACGAGGCTTTCAGCAGGCGTGGTTTTGCGTTGGGCGCAGTGATGGCTGCTGCTTTTATCCATGACCGCAAAGGGGTTTTCACCATGAAGGATCTGCTGAATCTTTAAAGGTGGTTTTAACTAACTACCGTGCTGTACAGTGTTTTAACAGATTTTAACGTTGCCCGCACAAAAAGCATGTAACTTTTGGCAGATATTTGCGCCAAAGTAAAAGTCCGAATTACTACATTTGACCTAAGATAAACATAAATTAAAGAAAATACCTTTTTACCATCCGCTGCTGAAACCATTTATCAATAACTAAAGATACGCTATCATGGACCTTATGACAATTTTATTGCTTATACTCCTGGTTTTTCCAATGCTTAATTATTGGATTTTTAAAGATGCCGGGGTTGATGGCTACAAAGCGCTGATCCCATTTTACAACTATTACGTGTGGTTACAGGTGATGGGTAAACCATGGTGGTGGCTTATAATGATGCTGGTACCTTTCATCAATTTCTTTATGATCATGCTCATGCTTGTGCAAACAGCCCTGAGCTATGGAAAACATAAGCTGGGCGACCAGGCTATTGCTGTTTTGTTTCCGTATGCTTATCTCCCCTATCTCGGTTTATCGGACAAAGAACATTATATAAAACCTGAAAACCGTGTAAGAGTAAAAAAATCGCAGATCAGGGAATGGACCGATGCCATTATTTTCGCAGTTGTGGCTGCTTCGATTATCCGTATTTTTATGATTGAAGCATATACAATTCCTACTTCATCCATGGAAAAATCATTGCTGGTCGGCGACTTTCTTTTTGTCAGCAAACTGAGTTATGGTCCGAAACTTCCGAACACCCCACTTGCATTCCCGTTTGTGCATCATACCATGCCACTTACCCAGTTCACCAAATCGTATGTTGAATGGATCAAATGGCCATACTACCGGTTCCCCGGCTATACAACCATAAAACATGGAGATGTTGTGGTTTTCAATTATCCTGATGGCGACACCGTAGCGCTGAAACAGCAAAATTCAAGCTATTACTCTCTAGTTCGCCAGCTGGGACGCGAAAGGGTTTGGAACGACAAATTTAACTTCGGTGATATTGTTGCACGCCCGGTTGATAAACGCGAAAACTATATTAAGCGCTGTATCGGTTTACCCGGAGATACCATCAAAATTATTGATGAAGTAGTTTATATTAATGGCAAACCCCTCGATTTTCCTGAGCATTCGCAGTTTATGTACGAGGTAAAAACCGATGGAAATCCGATTGGCAAACGCACCCTCGACAAGCTCGACGTTACCGAAGAAGTGCAGGTGAATGAAGCCGGAAACCAGGTACTTACATTAACCCAGGAGTCGGTTGCTAAACTCAAAGGACTTCCAAATGTATTATCAGTTACTAAAATAATTCAACCTAAAGGATTCTGGCAGCCCTATATTTTCCCGTTCGATTCGGCCTATCCCTGGAACGTGGATAACTTCGGTCCTTTGTATATCCCGAAAGCCGGTGCCACTGTAAAACTTACCCTGGCTAACCTACCTATTTATTCGCGCATTATAAATGCCTACGAACTCAACGCGCTGGAAGTCAGAGACGGGAAAATTTACATAAACGGCAAAGAATCTGACACTTACACATTTAAACTTGATTACTACTGGATGATGGGCGACAACCGCCACAATTCAGCCGACAGTCGTTTCTGGGGATTTGTGCCCAATGATCATATCGTAGGAAAGGCTGTGTTTGTATGGCTTTCGCTCGACAACAATAAAACACTTTTCGGAGGCAAGATCAGGTGGAGTAAGTTATTCAGAACCGTGAACTAAAAAGTAAAAGAAAGACTTTAATTCCTTAAAACTTTAACTCCGGCTATACTGCCGGGTAAATATTTGAAAGACAAGCAGATCTTTTTCGACACATGAAAAAGATCTGTTTGTTTTAACCTGCAATGGGCATCAGTATATTGCCAAATATTTTATATTTTTGCACCACTGTGCTGTTTACAGCTTAAAAACCGACAGCAGAATACAAAACCACATATCGATTTTACTGATCCAATATAATGCCTCGATACACCTCCAATTCCCTTCCCAAAAACACACTCCAGGATGAGCCATCGGCCCTGCCACCGGAGCCTAAAGAGAAGAAAAAAACAAAAACGGCAAAGGCGAAACAGGAAGAAAACCTGAATCCTAAAAGTTCGCATGTTGAAAAAATTTCGCAGGTGGTCGGCATTTTTTCACTGCTGACTGCTTTTTTCCTGTTTGTTGCTATCATCTCGTTCCTTTTCAACTGGTTTTCGGGCGATGCCGATGATATATTTTCAGGTGTAAGTTTTTCAAGGGTATTTTCGGACAAAACACTGGAAGCCAATAACCTGGGTGGACGCTTGGGCGCTGCTTCGGCCCTGCTGCTTGTAAAACAGGGATTCGGGCTGGGTACATTATTTATTCCCATCTGGCTTTTTGTACTTGGCATACGTTTAACCCTGAAACACAAGATTATAGCCCTGGGTTCGAGCCTGGGGTTCATACTGCTGGCCATGGCATGGCTATCGGTTACACTTGGCTTCCTGTTCCGTAACTCGGCGCTTTCCATATTAGGCGGCATCTCTGGCTATGAATCTTCATTGTATCTCGAAGGGCTGATGGGAAAGATGGGATTAATGCTTCTGCTGATTTTCATTTTTGTTGCATTCCTGGTCATCGTCTATAATTTCTCTCTTCACCAGGTGAAACACTGGGTTGAACAAAGAAAGAAAAATTCAGCCACAGCCACTGATGAACCCATCCTGGATCAGGATCCTGAATTTACTGTTAACAATCGCAATATCGCAACTGACGGACCGGTTGACAAATACAACACTGTTGAATTTGCAGTAAATGAATTTGAGAAATCCCCGGCTCCCGAAAAACATGTTACATCGCAACCATCCAGCGGGAGCGAACAAGCCGAAAACACACAGTTCGAACCGGTATCGTTTCCAAAACCAAAACCACAGGCAAATCCCGTGGTTGAATTTACGGTTGAAACCACTGAGCCTCCTGCATTAACAAGTACCGCCGACCTGCAAAATGGATTTACAACTGTGCAGCCGGTCAACCAGCCCCAGCCAAAAGTAAATCCGATTCCCGAAAGGCCTGAGATGGAGCATAACACCATGGATACCTCTTACGATCCGCATCTCGACCTGGCCACTTTCAAACTGCCCGGTATTGATTTGCTCGACGAATATGGCGCAGGGACCATCAGTGTGACCAAAGATGAGCTGGAAGCCAACAAAAACAGGATTGTTTCGACCCTGGGCAATTATGGCATCCAGATTGACAAGATTAAGGCAACCATCGGGCCGACGGTAACTTTATATGAAATAATCCCGGCACCAGGGGTTCGTATTTCGAAAATCAAAAACCTTGAAGACGATATTGCCCTGAGCCTCTCGGCACTTGGGATACGAATTATTGCACCTATTCCAGGCAAGGGAACTATAGGTATTGAAGTTCCGAACCAGAAACCTGCCATTGTCGGAATGAAATCGCTGATTGCTTCCGATAAATTTAACAGCAACCATTACGACCTGCCTTTTGCTATTGGTAAAACCATTTCGAATGAGGAATTTGTTGCCGACCTTACCAAGATGCCTCATATACTGATGGCCGGCGCCACCGGGCAGGGGAAATCAGTTGGGCTCAATGCTATCATCACTTCGCTGTTGTATAAAAAACATCCATCGGAACTTAAATTTGTGATGGTCGATCCGAAAAAGGTTGAGCTGACTTTATTTTCGAAAATTGAACGTCATTACCTGGCTAAATTACCCGATTCGGAAGAAGCCATTATCACCGATACCCGCAAAGTTGTACGCACGCTTAATTCGCTGAATATTGAGATGGATAGCCGCTATGACCTGCTGAAAGATGCCCAGGTGCGCAACATTAAGGAATACAATACCAAGTTTATTGCCCGGAAGCTAAACCCGTTACTCGGGCACCGCTTTATGCCCTACATTGTGGTGGTAATTGATGAGTTTGCTGACCTGATACTCACTGCCGGTAAAGAAGTAGAACACCCCATCACCCGTTTAGCCCAGCTGGCGCGGGCTATTGGGATTCACCTGGTAATTGCCACGCAGCGCCCGAGTGTGAACATTATTACTGGAACTATTAAAGCAAACTTCCCGGCACGTATCGCTTTCAGGGTTATTTCGAAAATAGACTCACGAACCATTCTCGATACCGGCGGTGCTGACCAGTTGATTGGCCGTGGCGACCTTTTGCTTTCGCAGGGCGGTGATATGATCCGGTTACAGTGCGCCTTTATTGATCTGCACGAAGTGGAACGTGTTACCGAATTTATCGGATCACAACGCGGATATCCCTCGGCATATGCCTTACCCGAGTTTAATGAAGAAGAATCGGAAATACAACAGGAAACTGATCCGGGCGAACGCGACGAACTGTTTGAGGATGCAGCCTACCTGATTGTTGCATCGCAGCAAGGTTCCACTTCGCTGCTTCAGCGTAAGCTAAAGCTGGGATACAACCGCGCAGGCCGAATTATAGACCAGCTGGAATCGGCCGGAATAGTAGGTCCGTTCGAAGGAAGCAAAGCCCGCGAAGTTAAAATAGCTACCGAGTTTGCTTTGGAACAGTTTTTGAAAGATCTTAACAGTAAAAACCATCCAGAAGAATTCTGAAATAAATAAACCTAACATGAAGAAACTACTCTTTTTAGTAATCGTTGCAGCACTGAATTTGGCTGCCTTTGCACAAACCGACAAAAAAGCTACAGCCATCCTCGATGAAGTATCGGTTAAAACCAAGGCATACAAAACCATTAAAATTGAATTTACTTATGCCATGGACAATGCAAAACAGAAAATCCATGATAAGTTTAAGGGCACCCTGCTTTCGAAAGGCGATAAATACAAACTTACAGCAGCCGGGCAGGATGTGATCAGCGATGGCAAAACCGTGTGGACTTACCTCAAAGATACCAAGGAAGTTCAGATAAATAATGTTGGCGAAGACGATGAAGCTTTTACACCTACAAAACTGCTGAGCGGTTACAACAAAGATTTTAAATCAAAATTTATTGAGGAGAAAGGAAACGAACAGTTAATAGAACTTTACCCGCTGAAAAAAGGTAAATCATTTACCAAGGTGCAGCTAACTATCGACAAGACTAAAAAACAAATCAGCAGATTTGTGATTTTCGACCGCAATGGCAGCACGTTCACCTACCTGGTTGATAAATTTGTTACCGATCAACCTATTGCTGATAATGTTTTTACCTTTAATAAAGCAGAACATCCGGGTGTTGAGATTAATGATATGAGATAGATTATAAACAAACGGTAAAATGCGGGCGGAATTTTGTAAGCAACAAAATTCCGCCCGTATTTTATTCGTACAAATCTAAAAATCAGAAAACATTTGCCAGTTAACGGCGTTTCCCGGCTTTGAGCATCATGATATCCCGGTCGACTTTCTGCATAATTTTGCTTCCTATACTCTTAAAACCGGGTGTACCATCAGCCATCTGAAACTCGATGGTATCGTACAATTCCTGCAAAATATCGGGTTCCGAAGCCGACAGCCGGTATAAAATCTGGATACAATACATTTTCACAGCCACACTCTCGGCTGAGTCCTGCAGC
The DNA here is from genome assembly GCA_937965665.1 of uncultured Bacteroidales bacterium. GTDB lineage: Bacteria > Bacteroidota > Bacteroidia > Bacteroidales > UBA4417 > UBA4417. The sequence goes on along the minus strand of CALCJE010000395.1, from coordinate 8,913 downwards.
CAGGTAAAGGCCATATTCATCAAATCGCCTTCGGTACCTGCCGCAAAAGGCGATCGAGCTATCATTCGCAAGGCATGGCGTTTCAATCCATCGTGGTTAAAGTAAGGTAGTTTTTTCATGAGTCCCGGTAAAAAAGGGATTACCCATTCCGGCTTGTTTTCTGTAGCTGTATCAATGATCCACGCTGCCCGGCGCGAAACAGGCTCCTCCATACACAGGTATATTTCCCAGAGTTCGTGAATTAACTCCGGTCGCTTATTAACAATATCGCCGACAAAATCGGTATATGACCTGGAGTTGCCCTTGAGCAGCAATTCCCTGAGATCATGTTTTTGTACCGGCATGTTGCTGAAAGTATTATGTTGTGGTTGTTCAAACTAATTAGTAGCAGCCAAGTTATTATAAAAATCTATAAATTGAAATGCAGTCTTGTTTTTTTTGATCACTTTTGCAAGTTCATTTCCAACCCAGTTTATGAAGAAACGGTTTTCGGTATTTCTGCTCTATCTTGTTTGGTGGTACCTTTTGTTTGTAGCGGCCCGGGTAGCATTCCTGGCTATATACGCTGGTAAAACCATACAAATGCCTGCAGCTGAGATTTTAGAAACATTTGTATATGGATTTAAACTTGATATTGCCATAGCGGCATATATTTCAATAATTCCTTCATTATACCTTACTTTCAGTGCTTTTTTTAAGGGAAAATCCGCCTGGTACTTTTACCATGTTTATACAGCGCTGGCCTTACTTTTCATTACGGTGATTATTACCGGCGATCTTTTCATGTACCATTACTGGGGCTTCAGGATTGATGCTACACCGCTTTTTTATATGTCGAACCTCAAGGCTATGACAGCCAGTGTTAGTGCAATAACTATTATTGGAGGCATATTCGCTTTTTTGATACTTTATGCAGTGCTGTACTACGGTTACCTGAAGGTATTTTCGAACCGGCTCAGGCAGTTAAGCAAAGACGCCAGGGCTGTGTGGCTGTTGCTCCCTTCAACACTGTTGCTGATTGTGGTGATGCGTGGTGGAATAGGCATTTCGAGCCTCTCGACCAGCGCCGCGTATTTTTCGAAAAACCAGTTTGCAAACCATGCCGCCATTAACCCGGTGTGGAATGTGGGATTTTCATTATCCGAATCAGGTGATTTGCAAAAGCAATACAGCTTTTTCAGCGAAGCTGAAATGAAAAATATTCTTGCGCCGCTGCACACCGAAAACAAAGGCACAACTAACCTCTTGCGCACCAACCGCCCGAACATCATACTTATCATTACCGAAAGTCTCACAGCCAAGGCGCTCGAAGCAACCGGCGGGCGCAAAGGCATCATGCCACAATTAAATGCACTGGTTAAAGAAGGGGTTTTATTCGACCAGGTGTATGCCGCATCGGAGCGCACCGACAAAGGACTAGCAGCTGTTTTGGCCGGTTATCCTTCACTCCCGGGATCGAGCCCTTTAAAATACCAGAAACTCACCGAAAAACTATCCTTTATCCCCGAAAAGCTTAACGAAGCCGGTTACAGAAGCGAGTTTTATTATGGTGGCACGCTGATGTTTGCCAATTACCAGGCTTTCCTGGTACAGGCTGGATTCGATAAAATGGTTTCGGAAAAAGACTTTGCCCCAGCTGAGTTGAAATCGAGATGGGGTGCTTTCGATCACGTGGTTTTAAATCGCTGCCTGAATGATACTCCCGATACCGATACTAAATTCTTCAAAACCATACTTACACTTACAAGCCACGAGCCATTCGAAACGCCGGTACCAACAGCTATTAAAGGAAATGACGACGATAGCAGGTTCCTGAACTCGCTGCATTATACCGATGAGGCAATTGGTAACTTTATAAAAGAGGCAAAGAAACATAAATGGTGGGATAATACCCTGGTAATCATTATTGCCGATCATGGAAGCTCCAGGCCGGGGAACACCGAAATATGGGAAAAACTGAAGTACCACATCCCAATGATCTGGCTGGGAGGTGCCCTGAATGTCCGCGATACCATTATTCCAAACCTGGCTTCACAAACCGATGTAGCCGCTACGCTTTTATCTCAACTTGGGATAAAGTACAACGATTTCAGGTTTAGCAAGGACATCCTTTCCAGGACTTATGTGCCTTATGCATTCTTCACTTTTTCGGGTGGTTTTGGATTCCTGAAACCGGGTACCTTCCTTTCATTTAACACGATTACAAACACTTACCTTCAGCTTGCACAACAGAACGACAGCCTGGATGAAAAACAGGGGAAGGCATACCTACAGGCTCTTTTTACGGATGTTGTAAATAAAAACAAATAACTCCGGGGCTTATCAACATGTTACAGCATAAAAAAAGCAGGTCAATAAGACCTGCTTTTTAGCTATTTATGCCAATCGTGTGGCCTATTGCGTTTTTGGCGGCTTCACTTTGTAGCCATATTTCTCATAATCAATTTTATAGATCACGGCAGGTTCGTTTTCATCGTCGCCAACCTGCGAAACTTTAGTAAAAATTTCAGGATATTTTTCCTGTATGAAAGCCATGTATCGTTCAACCGTGTTAATGGTCATTCCATCCTTCCGGGTGCTGTTGCGCCGGAGGCTTGCAGTCATAATGTGGGTTACGCCATTATTCTGCAGGTTATAAAGCAGTGAATCCGGATAATAAAGTTTCACCACCTGGTTCGGCCGGATCAACGATTTCAGGCTGTCAGCAGAAGAAATATACCTGAACCCGGATGCGTTCACCTGGCTGGTAAAGGATTCGCGAGTGGCATCGTTGATTTTGTCAGCAAAAAGTACTGTGTCGCCGACAAAAAGCATCGCATTCAGGTTTTGCTTTAACATGGAATAAAGCTGGGGCGAAAGCTGCCTGCCATCAAAATCCCTATAGTTGAAAACCATATACGACGATTGATCTTTTGCCATATTCCTAAAAAACGCCTCCGTTTTATAATTGGGCAACTGCATGATGCCATAAAAATTTCTGCCCTTGCCATAAACAAACGATATTGAAGGCTTCCGGCATGCGATCACAGCATCCTTCGGAAGGTTTACGGCTGCCCACTCACTGGCTTTCAGGTAGTTTTTCCAGTCGGGGGTTAGCCCGCCATACTTACCGCTGATCGACTGGTTTTCTTTAGCTGAAACACCAGCCACAGCCAGGCTCTTAAAAAAAATAATCAGCACCAGCAGCGGAATCGATAGTTGGAACATGCGATACTTTTTCTGTTCGGAAAAGTAATAGAAAGTCGAAAAGATCATCAGCAATAATCCGGGAACGGCAGGTATAACAAGCCGGCTCTGGTCCCACCTGGTTTGCAGAACCACAAAAGTGATCAGCAGGAAAGCGCCAGTCATTAAACCTGTAAAAAAGATATACCTGTTCTTTTTGAACGTAAGCAACAGCGAAGCGATGGCAAAAATGTAAACTAAAGTGGTAACCGTTGAGCTAACACCCATCACAGGTTCGCTCTTACGCAAACCGATAACAGAAATGAAATGTTTCGACAGGTACAGGCGTGAATTGTCGACCAATCGGGCATAAAATCCGGCCAGGTCTTCTTTGCCTGCTTGTGGGTTGTAATAGTCTTTATACATCAATCCGGATCCCTGCGACGAAAACTGCATACCGCCATCATTCCATAAAGCATATTTAACTCCCTGGAATACAATTAAAACAATCCCAAAAGCAGCCACAGCATATACCAGGTTTTTCCATTGAGCCTTGAGCAGGAAATATCCTGTAACAGCAAACACGGCTGAGTAACCCATGTTTTTGGTGAGGGTAAGGCCAAGTAAAGTAATGGCAAGGATCAGGTGTCGTTTGATATCATCCTTCGTAGAAATAGCGGATTCATTATCAATAAAGTGCCGGAAGAAAACCAAAACAAGCACCATCTGCATAAACAGGTAAAAAGCTTCGTTGTAGGTTTGGCTCCCATAATATAAAATAAAGGAGTTCACACTCATGCAGACCATAATGGTAACCAGCAGCAATGAAGGGATCCGGTTTCGGTATGCCTTAAAAAACAAGTACATAAATCCCATGATCAGTAACAGGGAAAAGAACTTGAGTGGCACCAGGCTGATACCAAACACGGCTACCCATAACGAAAGCACAATCGGGTAAAGCGGCCCCTGGAAACCGGGGTACTTAAACGAATGAATGAAATCGGAAGCCCTGATGATATAAAATGAATCGTCGCCCGACAAACTTACCCTTGAATCGAAAAGCAGCAGGCTGAATATAAAAGTTACGCTCATAATTACCCAGAAAATCCACGAAATCCGCCGGTCGAAGTAAGCATTGAGTTTACCAAACAAATCCTTTTCTTCACCAGGTGCAGATACCTTCTTTGCTGCCGGGTTGGCAACTTTTTGATTTTTAATATTTTCAGCCTGTTTTGCCATATCTTAAAATTAAAAAAACAAGTCCTTTTTGAACAAAGCAAATATCAGAAATTTTCCTGTATCATTTTCTCAAAAGCCAATATTACAACATAACGCCAATGTTCATCCGAAAACACATCTTTGCATCGCCAATCCAGGCTGAACAATTAATGGATGTCTGACACAATACTTCGAACGCTCCTCCTGACCTGCAAAACAAAGCCAGTGCTGGTATAAGCGATTAATTTTCGTAGTTTTGCGAAATATTGAAATCTGCAGCAGCCAATATTTATGAAGAAAGAAGATATCAGGAATTTTTACGAAAAAACAGCAGTTTCGAGGGGAAAATGGGAAAAGATGAATCGCTTTTACCACAAATCGCTCGAAAATTATATATCATCAATTATTCCTGAAGGCAGACGTGTACTTGAAATCGGATGCGGAAACGGAGATCTGCTTTATGCTACAAAACCGCAATATGGAGTAGGTATTGATTTCGCCCCGACATATATTGAAACTGCGACCAAACGTTACCCTGAACTAAATTTCAGGGTCGATGATGTTGAAGCCTTACAGTGTGACGAAATTTTTGATTACATCATACTTTCGGATCTTACCAATTGTCTCTGGGATGTTCAGACTGCTTTTCATAACCTGAAAAAACTCTGTCACCCGCAAACCCGCATTGTAATTTCGCAATACAACTACCTGTGGGAACCTGTTTTACGAACCGGCGAATTTCTGCATTTAAAACTAAAGCAACCTGCCCAAAACTGGTTTTCGAACGGCGATACCTGTAACCTGCTCGAACTGGAAGGCTACCAGGTGATACGTATCGACCGGAAATTGCTGTTTCCCAAATATATCCCGGTAGTAAACCTTATTTTCAACAAGTTCCTGGCAAACCTGCCACTTATAAACCGCCTCGACCTGGTTAACCTCATTGTTGCCCGGCCCTTGCTTTCGGACGACCAGCAATATAGCGTATCCATTGTTGTACCAGCCAGGAACGAAAAAGGAAATATTGAAAACGCGATAAAACGCACACCTGCTTTTGGCACCCACCAGGAATTTGTATTTATTGAAGGCCATTCGGCCGATGGCACCTACGAGGAAATGCTTCGTATAAAAGATGCTTATCCCGAAAAGGACATCAAAGTGCTGAGGCAAAGCGGAAAAGGCAAAGGCAACGCTGTTCGCGAAGCATTTGATGCAGCCAGCGGCGAAATACTTATGATCCTGGATGCAGACCTGACCATGCCGCCCGAAGAACTTCCAAAGTTTTACGATGCTTTGAGGTATAACAAAGGCGAATTTATCAATGGCAGCAGGCTGGTATACCCTATGGATAAAAATGCCATGCGCTTTCTGAACCTGCTTGGAAACAAATTTTTCGGAATGTTTTTCAGCTACCTGCTCGGGCAGCGGCTAAAAGATACCCTTTGCGGGACAAAAGTGTTGTATAAAAAAGATTATGAACAGATTACCCGCAACCGGCATTATTTCGGCGATTTCGATCCGTTTGGCGATTTCGACCTGATATTCGGGGCGGCTAAACTCAATCTGAAAATTACAGAAATCATAATCCGGTACCGCGATCGCGAATATGGCAGCACCCAGATTAACAGGTTCAGCCACGGATGGTTGCTTATAAAAATGAGCGCTTTTGCTGCAAAAAAAATCAAATTTAAATAACAGAGGAAGAGGAATACAATGGACAAACGCTTGCAGAATGAAATAGAGCATGGCAAATACCTGGCACGCGAAGGCGCCGGCGAGGTGTGGAACTGGGAGTCGGCCGCCGGTAAACTTCGCTGGCAACGCAGGGTTAAAATGCTGACCAGCCACCTGAAAACGGGGGACAAAGTGCTGGAGATCGGATGCGGTACAGGCTATTTCACACGCGAAATTGTAAAAACAGGTGCATTAGTCACCGCCATCGATATTTCGCCCGAGTTACTGGATATTGCAAAACAGGAAATAACTGCAGACAATGTTCAGTTTATGCTTGATAATGCTTATGAACTCAGTTTTGAAGACCATGCTTTTGACAGCGTTGTTGGTAGTTCGGTTTTGCATCACCTGGAACCCGCGAAAGCGATCAGCGAACTTTTCAGGGTGTTGAAACCGGGAGGGAGTTTCTACTTTACTGAACCCAACATGATGAACCCGCAGATTGCTTTACAGAAAAACATTCCTGCCCTGAAACGCAGGCTTGGCGATTCGCCCGACGAAACTGCCTTTTTCCGTTGGCCTCTTAAAAAACTGATGCAAAAAACCGGGTTTACCGCTATTGAAATAAAGCCTTTCGATTTCCTGCATCCTGCGGTGGCCCCGAAACTTATCCCATTCGTTTCGATGGTCGGCGAAACTGTTGAAAAGCTTCCGGTATTAAAAGAAATTGCCGGATCGCTTTATATTTCGGCCAAAAAACCATAACCATCCTGCTAATACTGCAAAAATAAGATCCCCGGTAGTATTACTGCCGGGGATTTTTAATTAGCGGTTAGAAAATTCGAGTGTATTGCTTTTCTGGTCGACTATAATTGTTTTATCCTTTTGCACCTGGTCGGCCAATATCATTTTTGATAATTTATTCAGTATTTCGCGCTGTAACACCCTTTTAAGCGGCCTTGCCCCGTATTGCGGATCAAAACCCTCGGCTGCAAGCAATTGAACAGCAGCATCTGTTACCTCCAGCCTGATGTCATTGGCAAGCAGCATTTCCTCGATGCGTTTCAACTGCAGACGAACTATTTCGCCGATTTCTTTTTCGGTGAGCGGGGCAAACATGATCACTTCATCAATCCGGTTCAGGAATTCAGGTCTGATGGTTTGTTTCAGCAGTTCAAAAACTTCTTCGCGTGTATTATCCAGCACTTTTTCGCGATTCTGTACATTGATCGATTTCAGCTTTTCCTGTATCAGCATGGATCCGATATTTGAAGTCATGATAATAATGGTATTGCGAAAATCAGCAGTACGGCCTTTATTATCAGTCAACCGTCCATCATCAAGTACCTGAAGCAGGATATTGAAAACATCGGGGTGAGCCTTTTCCATTTCATCGAAAAGCACGACAGAATAAGGCTTACGACGCACTTTTTCGGTGAGTTGACCACCTTCATCGTACCCAACATAACCCGGAGGCGCTCCCACCAGCCGCGAAACCGAATGGCGCTCCTGGTACTCACTCATATCAATCCGCACCAGCGCATTTTCATCGTTAAACATGTAATCAGCAAGCGCTTTTGCCAGCTCTGTTTTTCCCACACCGGTAGTTCCCAGGAAAATGAACGAGCCCATGGGTCGTTTTGCATCCTGCAAGCCTGCCCGGCTACGCCTGATGGCATCGGAAATGGCCTGTATGGCTTCATCCTGCCCAACCACTCTTTTATGAAGTTCGTCCTCAAGGTGCAAGAGTTTTTCGCGCTCACTCTGCAGCATACGCGTAACCGGGATTCCGGTCCAGCGGGCTACAACTTCGGCAATTTCTTCTGAGCCAATTTCCTCCTTTACCAGGGCTGAATTAACCTGCATCAGGTTAAGCTCTTTTTTAAACTGCTCGAGTTTTGCTGTTGCTTCCTGTGTTTTTCCATAACGTAGTTCGGCCACCCGACCGTAATTACCCTCACGTTCGGCCTGCTCTGCTTCAAACCGATAGGTTTCGATATTCTTTTTCTGCTGTTGTATGCTGTTTACCAGGTTACGTTCAGCTTCCCATTTCGACTTTAAAGCTTTTCGCTGCTCGTCGAGGTTGGCAATTTCTTCGTTGAGCTGTTTCAGCTTTACTTCGTCTTTTTCACGCTTAATGGCTTCACGTTCAATTTCCAGCTGACGTATACGTCGTTCTTTTTCATCCAGTTCTTCCGGTACCGAGTTAATTTCGAGCCTCAGCTTCGAGGCGGCCTCGTCGATGAGGTCAATGGCTTTATCGGGTAAAAACCTGTCGGTAATATACCGTTGCGAAAGTTCTACAGCAGCAATAATAGCCTCATCTTTGATCCTCACCTGGTGGTGGGTTTCGTAACGTTCCTTCAATCCACGGAGTATCGATATGGCATCGAGGGTATCAGGTTCGTCAATCATTACCACCTGGAAACGACGTTCGAGCGCTTTATCCTTTTCGAAATATTTCTGGTATTCGGCCAGGGTGGTTGCGCCAATGGCCCTCAGATCTCCCCGGCTAAGGGCAGGTTTTAAAATATTGGCAGCATCCATGGCACCTTCCGAAGCGCCTGCCCCAACCAGCGTGTGAATCTCGTCGATAAAAAGTACCACATCACCCTCCGAAGCCATCACTTCTTTTACCACGCTTTTTAATCGCTCCTCAAATTCGCCTTTGTATTTGGCACCGGCAATAAGTGCGCCCATATCGAGAGAAAAAATGAGCTTTTCTTTCAGGTTTTCGGGCACGTCGCCACTGATGATCCGGTGCGAGATTCCTTCGGCAATGGCAGTTTTGCCTACACCGGGTTCGCCAATCAGTATAGGGTTGTTTTTAGTGCGACGGGTAAGTATGGTTAACAC
>CALCJE010000394.1 GCA_937965665.1 uncultured Bacteroidales bacterium | reverse complement strand
TGCCCATGATGGTTTTACCGATAATGAGGGTTGGTTTCTCTTTTTCGGCTATGGCTGCGGTAAGCGAAGTCCTGATCTGGTCGGCATTGTTGCCATCAATAGTAATTACCTTCCAGCCCCAAGCTTCGTATTTCATGGCTGTATTTTCGCAGGAAACGGCATCGGTTTCCGTCGAAAGCTGGATATCATTCGAATCGTAAAACATTACCAGGTTATTTAAACCCAGGAAACCGGCAATACGGCCCGCCGACTGCGATATTTCTTCCTGAATACCTCCGTCAGAGATATAGGCAAAAGTTTTGTGTGCCATCCATTCGCCGAAGCGTGCGCAAAGAAATCGTTCGGCAATAGCTGCTCCTACAGCCATGGTATGTCCCTGTCCTAAAGGGCCGGAAGTATTTTCGACACCGCGGGCAAAATCAACCTCAGGATGACCTGGCGTAGGACTCCCCCACTGACGGAAATTTTTCAGTTCGTCGATCGTATATTTCCCCGAAAGGGCAAGCACCGAATACAACATGGGCGACATATGGCCGGGATCGAGAAAAAACCGATCGCGCATATGCCAGTTCATATCCGTTGGATCGTATCTCAGGAATTCGGTATACAAGATATTAATAAAATCGGCACCGCCCATGGCACCGCCCGGGTGTCCTGATTTTGCTTTTTCTACCATCCCTGCTGCCAGCATACGAATATTGTCAGCCGCCCTGTTGATCGTTGTGTTGTCCATAAAAATCCTATTACCTTTTTTTTCGGCCTGTTACTGGCCTTGTGATGATTTATACTGTTTGAATTGCAGAACGGCAAAGATAGTTATTTTGCACGTTACATGAATTTGAGATTCGTATATTTCGATAGCCTGATTCACGACTTATAAACATATCAAAACTTGTAGAAATCAAAAATCGGCAGCTATATTTCTTTGTTGTATACAGAAACAGTATTTTCGTAAAAAAAATCAGGTTCATGTGTAATTCCTTCTTAAAAAGGTGTCATTTTCTGAAATCATCCATGCTGATGATACTATTTTTTTGTGGTTCAGGGAGCATGTCGCGGGCGGATATACCTCCACCCTATCCATGGCCGGTTCACAATACGATTCCGGCATTTCCTTTATCGGAAATATTAAGTGATGAACCGCTGGGCGATTTCCAGTCCATAACCATTCCTTTGAAGCGTGCAGGCCGGCTATTCCTCATCGAAGCCCAGGTTGACGGGCAGGTCGGGAACCTGGTTTTTGATACCGGCGCCTCGGGCCTGGTGCTGAACAGGACATATTTCCGTAAATATGTAACCGAGGAAAAGCAGGCCGGTGGGGGAATTACCGGTGGACCGGATAAAATGCATCGTATAAAAATAAGCCGTATTGACATTTCGGGCCTGTACTACAAAGACTTATATGCCGACGTAACTGACCTTGGACATATTGAAAACCGGCGTGGTGTAAAAATACTGGGTTTATTCGGACTGAACATGATTACCAGGTTCGAGGTGATTTTTGACGCAAATAATGATGAATTGCAATTAATCCGGATTGATAAAAACGGGCTCAGGCTCGACAAAACCAACTCAAATATTACATTCGACTTTACGCAAAACATAGAAACACAGCACAATATAATGGTAATAAAGGGAATGATCGGTAATAAAGTCCTGAATTTCTGCCTCGATACCGGTGCCGAAAGCAATGTTTTAAGCAACACCATTCCCAAAAAAGTGATGAGCACAGTTCAGATAAACCGCAGGTCGAGCATGGGCGGAGCAGGCGCAGCCACGGTCGATGTGCTGTACGGCACCATGCAGGAGTTCGAATTTGGCAAACACCAGTTCGGGAATATGGAAACCGTGGTAACCAGCCTCGATGCAATGTGCGAATCGTACGGTTGTAATATTGATGGGATGCTTGGGTACGATTTCTGGCAGAAAGGAATATTCAGAATTAATTTTGAGAAAAAAGAAATCAGCTTTAGCCTGGGGAAAGGAGGTAACAAATGAAATACGGATTTTTAATTTCCATACTGGTTGTAATGGCGCTATCCACCCTGCCTGTTCAGGCCCAGCACAAAACAGACAATATCTGCTATATCAATAATGGCCGGATTTACTTTAACCTCGATAAACGATGGAGTGCAGATAAAAAGAAGAGCATTTCGACGCTTTTTAACCTCGACAGTTTGCTGATTGAAACGGCTCTCATTGGCAAATCACCTTTTATCTACGACAGTATTTCGTGGCAGGTAACTCAGCTGGATGCTAATGTTTATGAACTTTCGAAGCAAGTGGAAAGCGGTAAAGGTGGCACCAACCCGGGTGATGTATTCCTGATTGATGATGCTTTTTTTGTAAAACCAACCTTGTTGATCCCGGTTTTAACCCCGGCAGAAAAGTATGGGATCAATGAATTTGTTAAAACACCTGTAGTAACATACCAGAACGGCACCGCTCATTTTTATTTACCGGCTTATCCCAAAGCCGGCAGCGTTTATCTTTCGGGCTCTTTTAACAACTGGAGCACCATGCAGAACCCGATGCACCGAACCGATAAAGGCTGGGAAGCAAGCCTGAAATTAAAACCCGGCGAATACCAGTATAAGTATATTGTTGATGGAAAATGGATTACCGATCCGGGTAATAAAAAGAAGGTACCTGATGGTCATGCAGGATTTAACTCGGTATTTTATTGCTATAATTATGTTTTTAAACTCCAGGGATTTACTGAAGCAAAATCCGTGATCCTGTCGGGTAATTTCAACAACTGGAACAAAAAGAAACTTCGCATGCAACGGGGTGAAAACGGCTGGCAGCTCCCTGTTTACCTGCCCGAAGGAACTTATGCGTATAAGTTTATTGTGGATGGACAATGGATAAATGACCCGGCCAACAGCAACCTGAGGGCTGATGCCAATGGAAACCTGAATTCGTTTATGGGTATAGGTGACACGTTGATATTCAGGCTGAAGGGGTTTACCAATGCCAACAAAGTTGTGCTTGCCGGCAGTTTCAACGCATGGAATACCAATGAACTTGTGATGAATAAAACAGCTACAGGATGGGAAATCCCTTATTTACTGGGAGCGGGAAATTATGAGTACAAATTTATTGTGGATGGCCGTTGGATGCCAGATCCTGATAATCCAAATACTACTGGTTCGGGAAATTTTATCAATTCGTGCATTTCCTTTAAACCCAACCACACTTTTACACTGAACGGATTTGCTGATGCCAAAAATGTACTGGTTAGCGGCAGTTTTAATAACTGGAATAAGGAAGGATTCAGGATGATTAAAAACGGCAACCGTTGGGAGTACCCATTGTCGCTGAAACCAGGTAAATACACCTACAAATTTATTGTCGACGGGCAGTGGCTTTTAGACCCCGCCAACGATCTGTGGGAAGAAAATGAAACCGGCACAGGCAACTCGGTATTATGGATAGAACCATAAATGAGCATCAAAATTAAAATAGTAGTGACAGGTTGTGTTTGTAGCTGCCAGGATCATGATGTTAAAATCCTGAGAATACTTAATAAAGAATTACGTTCTAACGACCTGATATAATCCTGTCGAACCCAGTGTATGGCCTGAGTTCCATCACTTCGAAATCAATTAATCCTGCCTTCACCAGCGGCAATGTTTCCAGTACCTGTTGTGCTTCAGTTTTCGAGGCACACTCGAGAATGATTACTGCATTTTCGGCTTCAGTAAAATAAATGTCGCGTATAATCCCCTCCTGAAACAAATGGTACACCCGGTACGATTCTTCCACCAGTACTTCGTTTTCTTCGTTCCAGTTCACCGGTGAGGTCTCTTTTTCGATGGCAAGTAATTTCATAATTATAGATTTTTGTGTTTATGATGTATATCTGGATTTTACATTAATTAAACTTCCCGAACAGAAATCCGAAATTGATTGATACTTTTTCGAGGTCATTTTTGCGCACCTGCGAATGGTCGCCATAGCTGTAAAAATTGTAAGCCAGCCCGGTACGAAACTTCATCCATCCGGTAACATTTATTTCGGCAAATACCTGGGGTGAAATAACCAGCCCGCTGAGCGAAATAGCCCGGGTTCCTGCCTTAAACACAGGCATTGCTTTATCATTGCCAGCCAGCGAAAAACACCCGATATTCAGCAAAAAACCGGCATGCAATAACCGGGCACTGTTGCAGGCAAATCCCCCGGCAAGCCCGGCCTGGTTCATTAAAATAAACATGGGATTATTTTCGATGGCAATTTCGTGGTTCGAAACAAAAGCAGAGCCAAATACACCAACAAAAATCTTGTCCTTTAATATGATACCTCCTTCGACGCCCTGCAGCGAAAATGCCTGGTTAAAATAATCCTGATGCTGATGCGATAATCCGCCATAAAACCTGAAAGCTGCATTATTCACAACTGCCTGCTTCTGCTTAAAAATACTGGTATACACTTTTTGCTGTGCATTACACATGGGTGCAATGATGAGCAGCAATATCAATATTGTGAAGGATTTCATGGTGTTTTGTATTATGTTTTTTTTGCGTTTCCGATGATCCCTTTGCCTGGAATTCACCTGTTTTGAAGCAAAGTTAAGTGTGTGTTACGGGCTAAAAAACAAAAGTCCGGTGAATGCCGAAAAATTACAGGTAAAAACTGAATTTCAGCGGTTTAACACATTTGCAAGTGATAAGATTGCTGGATCAGCGTGCAAAAAAAAGTCCTGAGGTGATCAGGACTTGAGATATAGGGAAATGCTCCTTTTTGAGAGGAACATTATTCTGTTACCGGTAATTCTTCAGTGGCTGAAGTATTTGAATATTTGCTCACATCGAAACGCAGGTAATCAAAGTCATTTGCGGGCAATTCAATATTTTCGTCTGTCTCACTGCCAATGTAGTTATTCACATCAAACTTAAGGTAACTGAGGTCGCTGGCAGGCAATTCCGAAACTTCTGTATTATCGCTTTCGCCGTATTTGCTGGCATCGAAACGCAGGTATTCGAATTCGTCAGTAACCGGCAATTCCGAAATTGAAGGCTCACTGGCAGCAACAAACTCGTCAACATTAAAACGCAGATAGTCGAGTGAGCTGTGAATTACTTCGGTTACATTATGTTTCATAAATTTATTAACATCGAAACGCAGGTACGAAAACTTGGTTTCTACTGATAATTTTGATGCTACAGCGGTAATTTTTCCACTTACGGAACGGTTGGCCAATGCTGAGGTTTCGCCGTCGCCTGTGGGCAGCGAAAATGAATTTGCAATTGAACTTGCTGACATAAAAAATACAAGTGCCAGGGTTGCTAAGGTTGTGTTTATCTTTTTCATCATTTTATGTTTTTATTCTCTTGCGAGATGTTTTTTAATTGCTTTGTTTGTATTTATGACGGTTATGATTTTAAAAAGTTACAGCAACATTTGTTAAGTATTTCTTAAAATTAAAACCCGTTGTTTTAACTTAACGAGACAAAATTAATAGCATGCAGGCGGCAATAAAAAATCAAATCGGCGAACCCCCGAAATGAACCGACGAACACAGAAAACAGTATGATGAAAAGTTAAAAGATGCCGGGATCAGCTACGAGGCAGGCCAGTTTTTTCTTATTACCGGCCGTTTACCCGCTTCACTGCCATGTCGTGAGTATGGGTACTGTGGTTCATAAAAAATTCCTTTTATACCTCCTTCCCCCATTTAAAGCAGCTATACTTTTTGGGGGTTTGTACAATAGGATACCATGAAAAAAGCAAGAAATCACTAACTTTACCTGTTGATGGAACCAGATCAATAGATCGGCAACAAACAGAAATAAATAATATGGACAACATCAGCAGATTAAGAAACAGCATTGATCCTATTGTGTCATTAACACCTGAGGAACTGGCTGTATTTCAGGATTTCCTTGAGGTGAGAAAGCTTGCAAAAAATGATTTTTTCGTTGAAGCGGGGCAGGTATGCAATTATTTAGGTTTTGTGAACCAGGGAGCACTTATTTATTTCAAATCGATGGATAACGGCAATGAAGTTACCACCGACTTTGCTTTTGAGGGCGATTGGGTTACCGTAAATCAAAGCCGGCTGAACCATTCACCATCCCTGATCAATATTAAAGCCATTGATAACACTGAATTATTAGTACTGAAACAACAAATTCTGAATGATTTATATACCAGGATTCCAAAAATTGAACGGCTTGGCAGAATACTGATGGAACAAGCATATTTAAAACTGGTTCAGCAAAGTATAGATTTGCAGGTACTTACGGCAACGGAGCGCTATGGAAACCTGCTTCGTAAATTCCCCGAAATCTTTCAAAGGGTACAGCTTTATCATATTGCCAACTACCTGGGCATTGCACCAAAGTCGCTGAGCCGGATCAGGAAAGAAATATTTGGTTAAAATTATTTGGTAACATTTGCGGAGCATTTGAAGCTGGAACCCTGTGCAATTTTGCAGCATAAAATTTAACCCTTTATGTTATGAAAAAGCACATCTTTCTTTTTGTTGCATTGATTTTTACAGCAACCGCAATTTCGGCTCAATCCGATACTATATACGGAACATTCTGGAAACCCAAACCCCGAAACTACGAAGTAAAACAGGCTTTTGAGGTAGAAAGCCTGGTACCCATGTTTTTTACCGGCGGCTACCACTTTGCTGTATGTTACCGCTACAACAAATTCAGGTTCAGGACCAGCATTATCAATGGCGGAACCTATAACGCCGATGCCCAGGCAATAGGTGATGTAGATGAAGGATACAAACGGTATTACACTACATCCCCCGGATTTTTCTTCGGATATAACGTGTGGAAAAACCTGGAACTCTATGGATATTACGAAAGGCACACTTTTGAAGTGGAACAGATGGCAACAGGCGAAAAACAAGATCTTCCATCGAATGATTTCGGGATAGGTATCAGTTACCAGTTTTTCATGGGCCGCACCTTTTATATACAACCCGGTATACATAGCTATTTCAGGGCCCAACAAAGTATATCTTTTACAAATGGAGGTACATACACCATTCCAACCTTCGAACTATCGCCTGTAGTAAGGATTGGGGCCAGGCTCTGGCGCAAGTACTGATCCTTTCACATCACCCGGACATATCAAAGCTAAATCAAACGCTTGCCCAGGTGAAATTCTGGCTGTAACAAAATTTACCTGTGATGCAGCCGACAATGAAAAAACTTTTTGAAATCGCCAGGTGGCGAAAATGCCCGGGGCTGAACGGGGAACTGATGTTTATTGCGCGCATTGGTTATGTGAAAGAATATCCGGCTCCGGCAAGCATACGCCCCATTGAAAGCTTTACAACATTCAGGTAAATGAAGACTCAGAAAAAACGGGATGCAGGCAACAAGGCAATCCCTGACAAAAACCTGGATTTACATACAAAAAATACAGCAACACGGTTTTAATCAGCAGTAACTGCACCCTGCCGGTACATGAAAATCTTGTAAATCAGCATACCTGAAATAAAATTCTGCAGGAATATCTCGATCAATGAATACCAGATCAATGCCCCAGGCAACATCCCGATGGTATATATCATAGGAATTATACCACCAAACAGGAACAGGATCGAACCTGTTTCAAATAATTTCCTTTTGTTATCAGGCGTGGCTTTTAATAAAAAAGGTACTACCGACAAGGTGACCAATACACCGCGGAATAAAATAATCTTTATCAATACAGCCCCTTCAGGTATGTGAAGCCCGCTTACGCCGGATTCGTAAAATGAATGTGTGAACAAATTATAATTCAGCCAGCCCCACACATAATAACTGATCATATAAACCGCAGCACCGACCAGGGTTTTTACTGCCAGCGACTTATGGATATTTGTAACTAGTTCTGCTGATGACTCAATAAGTTTTTTGCGGAAAAGTAAAATTATAGTGAATGAAAATGCTATGGCTATAAATAGCTGCTGCACAAACAGTGAAAGTAATACACTACTTGTTACATAATCAGGCGTAAAAATGGAGCCTTCGATGGCAACGGATATATTGCTGAAGAAAAGGATAAAACTCATTACCAGGAAAACGGCTAATCTGCTCATGCTGTATTTTGAAACCAGGTACACGGCAAACACAGAGCCAATCAACCCTGACAGAATTAACTGGATAAACGAAACCTGCTGGCTTACTTTGAGTTCAGGAAAATGAAGACCTAAGGCGATCAGGATGCCGGAAATCAACATCACTTCTATTATGTAAGCACTGATGAGTACAATTAATTTTAAAAACGAAAGCAATATTTTTTTCTTCATTTCTGGGTTTATCTTTTTAATTGATTTTCATGTATTTAGCAGGTAGTCTCTGATAAAGTCTTCTGAAGGCTTAGCTGTGAAACCAGTATGTTTATCTCTGCCTGGTATGATTTCAATCATTGTATTTTACCTCACAAATTTAAGAACGAACCAGTTAAGAGCCAACTAGTTTAATTATACGAAAAAGTACCGGCAGTTCTTTACGCAAGTAAATAAAAGTGCGCTTTCGTCTTTATCAGTTTTTTTTAACCACATTGATAGCTTTGGGTACGAGGATGTGCGCGAGTGATGCTTTATTAAGGCAAACAGTTCATCAGATATTGAACCTAAGAAGTCAGAATAAGGAAATTTGACTCATTGGCCTGCTTACGTGGAATCTGTGCCAGGTTGCTGCCTGATAAAAGACCCAGGATCAGTAAACCAATAATTAATTTCATTTCTCAAAAATCTGACAGTTCTGGAAACAATTATTTTACCAGGGCTAATTTCAACGCATAAAAATTCCCGTTTGCATCGCCAAAATATATCATATCCTGATCCACCACCGGGTCGGATAGTATTGAGCCCAGGGCCAGGATCTTCTTTTCCGATTCTTTATAATTTTCGCCATACAGGGAAAAATCGCTGCGAAAACTATCGTCGGCATTATAAATTCCGGCGTAATGTTTTTTACTTGCTTCGGTTTGAAACACCTTGTTCACTTTGCCGGTTCCGGCGTTCACGAAATAAAGCTTACCATTAAAGCAGCCAAAGGTTATATTGCCTCCGGCCACGCAGGCTGTACCGTACACACGCATATTTAGCGGGAGTGTCCATTTAACTTGGCCAGTGGTGGCATCCATGCAGTAAAAGCGGTGCGAATCGGAAGTTCCGAAATAAATATTGCTTTTGTACACCAATGGGGTCGCAATAATCCAGCTGCCCTGTTCCTTCATATTCCATTTCCCGGTTCCGGTTTTGGCATCAAGGGCATAAATATTATAATCGCGGCTTCCGAAAATAACGGTATTCTCAAAAACCACGGCTGCTTTCTGTATTTCACCCAGCGGGAAATATGCATCGCCTACAGTTTTAAATTTCCATTTCAACTTCCCGGTGGCGGCATCGAGGGCATAAAAATTACCATCAAAACTTCCGATATACACCACTCCACCTGCAAGTGCCGGGGTAGCATGCACCATGCCATTGGTTTTATATTTCCAGATGCAACTGCCTGTTCCGGCATCGAGAGCGTACACGCAACTATCGCCGCTGCCGAAATATACCACCCCGTTTGCGACGATGGGTGACGAGAGGTAATAATCCCAGATATCGTATCGTTGCTCACCGTTGGTTTTAAATACCCAGGTTTGTTTACCGGTGCTCTCGTTCACAGCATATAAATTGCCGTCGCTGCTGGCGACAAACACTTTTCCGGCTGAAACTGCCGGTGTTGATTGCACCGCTCCTCTGGTTGCAAATTTCCATTGCAGGACACCCGTTGTTTTGTTGAGCGAATACAGGTTCATATCGCCGCTTCCAACGAAAACGCTGTTATCACTTATGGCGGCTGAAGAATAAACGGCTGAGCCCGTTTCATACTTCCAGCGCACAGCATCCTGGGCATACAATTTTGACAGACAGCAGTATAACAAGGTGACAACCGAAATTCGGAGTAGTTTCATGGGGTAGAAATTAAGGAATGGAATTTTTCGGGTTAAGGCTTGAGGAAATCGCCGTCGATAATCAGCAGTCTTACGCCAGTTTCGGTTTGCGATTTATGCGAGCTGGCATCGTCAGTAACCTGGTAGGTCATTCCGGCACAGAGTGTTTGCCTGGTTCCGTCGGACAAGTGCGAAGTCATTTCACCTTCGATGCAATAAATAATATGTCCTTTGGTACACCAGTGGTCGGCCAGGTAGCCGGGTTTGTATTCAACCATCCTAATCCGCAAACCTTCGTACTGCAAGGTTTTCCAGATGGCTTCGCCTTTTTCGCCCGGGTGTACTACGCCGGGAATTTTGTCCCAATCAGTAATTTGAAATGGAATGATCATTGAAGTGAGTTTGTTACGATTTTAAAATGGATTTCAATACTTCCAGGTTGTTTTCGACAAACTGGCTGCCAGGTGTATTTCCGCAGTTGCGACACTTGAAATCGTACCAGCCGTTCATGGTGCCGCAGGCTTTGCAGGAATAGTATTCAAACATTTCGCCATACCATTTTTCCCAGCCAATCTCTTTGATGCGCTGCTGCGATTTCCATAACTCGGCACGGTGGGGCATCTGCGACTGGAATTCTTTCAGTTCCTGGCATGGATAATCGGTGCATTCGCCGCAGAAGTCGATACCTTTTTCGGCAGCACATTTGCGCATATGGCAGTTTTTGCAGTAAGCAGTGAGTGTTTCACTGCGGCAACCGTTGCATTTTATATCAGCAAACGGAATTTTTGTGCGATCCGCAATCCGCTGTAAGTTTTCGGTATTGTTTTCTTGTGTTGATGTGTAAATTCCGCAGGAAATGCAGAATAATCCACATACCGAAACCAATGTTTTATCCGGGGTTAATTCCGGTTTCATGATTATTTGTTTATTGTAAAATTATAAGAAATATCAACATTGCCCTTTACCATCGAAAGCACCGGGCATAATCCTTCGATAAGCAGGGTAACCTTTTCCATATCCTCGCCTGTGGTATTGCCTGAGGATAGTATTACCTCAAGGATGATAGATTCGAAACCGGTAGGATGTTCCTGCCGGCGGATGCCTTTTGATACGATTTCGAAAGCCTGTACCTGCTTTTGCATTTTACGTAATACAACCAGCATGGCGCTTCCCACGCAAGAGGAAAGACTTAACAACAACAGTTCGAGCGAAGTATATCCCAGGTTATCGCCAAGCGGGGGAACATAGTCAATAAGCACCGGCTCATTACCGGCTACATTGCCTTCGAAGAGAAGTTTTTGGTTGATCAGCGTTATGGATGCTGTAAGTTCTTTTGATTTGTCGGTTGATGTTTCCATTTTTTATTGAAATCTGTTTTTTTTGATGTCCTTTTTATAATTTTTCATCATCTTGCCAAACTCTTTGTCCTTTGTCCGCTTCTCAGCAAGTGTTGATTCGAAGTGTGCTTTCTCTCTTTCCAATTTAAGGTAGTTTTCGTACGAGTCCATATCAATTTCACCCGATTCGACGGCCCTGAGCACCTGGCAGCCAACTTCGGTGGTATGCTTACAATCCTTGAATCGGCAACTTTTTGAGAGTTCTGCAATCTTGTTAAAGGTAATCTCAAGGCCGCCTGATGTGTCGGCAAGACCGACTTCCCTCATACCCGGGTTATCAATTAGGATTGCACCATTATCGAGAATTACTAATTCCCTGTGGCTTGTAACATGGCGTCCTTTGTTGGTACTTTCACTTAAATGGCCGGTTTTCATTACGGATGTGCCGGAAAGATTATTCAGGAGTGTTGATTTACCAACACCTGACGAGCCAAGCATACAATAGGTTTTACCTTTCTCCGTGAAGCGGTTTATCGCATCATATCCATCCTGTGTTTCATTGCTTATCGCTAAAACCAAAACATCTTTAATTCGGTCGTTTATACTTTTCAGGATCTCATTTTTTCGCAGCTCGCTGACTAAATCTATTTTACTCAGTACTATTACCGGTTCAACACCGGATGAATTACAAATAGTGAGGTATCGCTGTAACCGGTTGATATTGAAATCCCTGTCAGCAGCCTGAACGAGAAAAGCAACATCAATATTTGTTGCAATTATCTGTATTTCACCAGGCTGCCCCACCGCCTGCCGCTGAATAGTTGAGAACCTGGGCAAAACCTTATGGATGATCGCCGTACCGGAATCATAAGCAATACACGCAACCCAGTCGCCAACTGCAGGATAATCTTCACGGCTTCTGGCAGTAAACCGCATATTGCCGGTAATTTCGGCATCCAGTTCTCTGGCAATTGTTCGTACAACATAACGCTCTTTATGTTCAGCTACCACCCTTCCCACTTCGAAACCTTCGAGCTTTTGCTGAATTATATATTCTTCTATCCTACTATTATATCCAAGATCCTCCAACGTAATTACTGTATGCATGGCGTGTTATTTTTGTTGTTCTCAACCCCGGGGTTTCAAACCCATGAGGGATCAGTTCGCGACAATCAATTTTGAAATTCATTAACATTGTACGCTATTTCTTTAAGCCTGAATTTGCCATACACAAATTTCCCGTCCGGGTAATCGTAAACGGCATCCCCGTTTGAAACTACATTCCGGTTATCGATGCTTTTATATTCATAAACAGGCGTTGTAAACGGGTATTGCTTGTTTTCAGGCAAAGCGGTACGGTCGTTGGACAGGAAATTAATTAACTGCCCTTTTTCATTGAAGTACAACATGGCCGTGATGGAAATGCCATGGTTTGTAAAGGTTGCTCCGACTGATTTACTGTCAACCGGTTTCCATTGTATCCGTTTATCAATCAGCGTTGCCGGCGCCAGCAGGCACATATCGTTAAAGAGAGTTACGGTTTCGGTTTTATCCAAAATAGCACCCGATTCGGCCACTACTGAAAAAAGTCCGAACAAACGAATATCCATGGTTGCTTTGGCCTCAATGTACCTGTGGTAGCCCGGAACTGTAAGGCCAAACATCCTGCCTTTCATATAGAACAGCCGTGTTGGCTCATCGAAAAAATTGTACTGAACGGTAGTAAAGGGGAACCAGTCCTTACCCTTGCTGCGCATTTCGCCTTCAAAAACCACGCGGAAGTTTTTCACTTTTGGCTTGTTAACCACACCGGCATAACGCAGGTATTGCTGAACCGGTTCGGGTAAAGGAAACAAATCCGATTCGGTGAGATTTACCGGTTTCAACATACGGGTTCGTTCGAGGTTGTACAACACATCATTTTTAAATTTCATTTCGAAACGTAAGCTTGTTATGGTAAGTACGGCAACCACCAGGATTATAATATTGGCAATGCTTCCGAATTTTGCATCGTTCCAGGCAGTTATAATCAGTGCCATTGAAAGCAGGGCTGCCGTCATTCCGATCCACAACCACCAATCCGCTTTATAAAGGAAAGCCACAGCCGAAATTGTAAAAAGCAGGAATGTTACTAACCATAAGATACCTGAACCCCTGCTTATCCCTATGCTTAAAGGTAAATTTTCTCCATAGCCAAAAGCTTTGGCGAAGCCCATCAGGTGGATGGCTCCGTGAATAAAGAGCAATGCTGCAAAAATGTATTTCATCGTTTCTTGGGTTTAATACTAAATCAGGGATTTTATCCCTGTTTTCAGCTAAAAATTATTTGAATCTGTACTTTAAACGACCTTTCATAAAGCTTGAACCCGGCATTTCAAAACACTCCTGGTTATAATAATCCTTATAAATCCAGGTACCGCGATAGACATCGAGGTAAAACCCCAGTTTGGAACCATTTGAGAAACTGAAAGAGTAAGCTGAAATACCAAATATGCCCCCGTTAGAAAAACGATTGAATGAATAATCAGGCAATATTCCGGTACCCTTGCATGAAACGAAATTTACCTGGCCGAGATACCCAATCTTAAGTTGGATTTCGGCATCTGGCAGCCCTTTTTCAAACAATCCGAAGTTATAAGTAAACGGAATCATAAACTGATGCTCTGATAAATCGCGGGTACCAATATACATATTTTCCTGGTCGGCATAAGTAACGGTTTGAAAGTTGTACATATAGTCGAGCCCGCTTTCGATTTCGCCGTATTTCAAGGGTTTGTTTACATGCATTCCCGCATTTGCACCCATGCGGGTAGCACCGTTGTAAGCATCAATGGTTGCTTCGGGCGTAGGTTTGATGGAACTGCAACCGTGTTCCAAGCACCAATAAAATCATAATCGGAAATAAAAACCTCATCTAACCGGAATTTTTCTGTTTTAAACATTCTTAGCTATAATTTATTTACACATTTTTAAACTAAAGATACAAAAAGAAGCATTTCTAATCCCAGTGAGTTATACCACTCTATATTTATAACTAAGTCTCAATAATTATCTTAATACGCACAAAATAAAGCACACTGCCCTGGTACAAGTGCAATACGTTGACCTGCTGCTGGCAGGCTTTATTTTAAACAAGTTTGTGTATTGGGATATTTAGAAGATGTAAAAATGCTTTTCAAAATGATCCTGTCTATTAATTGAAAGTTAATTCACCCTCCTATACTCATTCGGTGTAAAACCTACCTGCTGCTTAAACAACCTGGTAAAATGCTGCGGATACTTAAACCCCAATTCATATGCAATTTCATTTACTGATTTATTCAAATCGAAGGTTTTAATCTTTGCTATTTCAATAATTTTATCCTGTATATATTCCTTCGCCGATTTTCCTGATGCTTTTTTTACCAGGTCGCCGAAATAATTGGCGGTGAGATTAAGTTCATCCGCAAAATAAGCAACTGAAGGTAATCCCAAAAATTGAGGCTTTTCTGTTGTAAAATATCCATTCAATAATTCTTCAAAGTTTTCTAAGATTCCTTTATTTACCTTATCTCTGGTAATAAACTGCCGGTCGTAAAAACGCTCACAATAATTTAGAAAAAGTTCAATAAATGAGGAAATGAGTTTCTTACTGTGCTTGTCAATATTCTGCTGTAATTCGGTTTCGATTTTTGCAAAACACTCCAGCACAGTCTGCCTTTCACGTTCCGACAAGTGTAAGGCTTCACGTGCGTCGTAGCTGAAAAAATTATATTCTTTAATGCTTCGGGCCAGCGATGTTCCATGCAACAAGTCAGCATGAAACACAAGGGCATAGCCTTTGGGCTGGTACATTTGTCCGTCAGTTTCAATTTCCATGACCTGTCCGGGTGCAACAAAAACCAAAGTGCCTTCCTGGTAGTCGTAATAATTACGCCCGTATTTTAAATCGCCGCACTTAACATCTTTCAGAAATATACAATACAAACCATAATTGATCCGAACATTCTTTTCGACCCACGACCTTGGCTTTGCTTTCGAAAAATCGATTACACTCACCAGGGGGTGTAGTGTTTCATGATTATTCAGTTCATTGTATTCAAATACTGTATCAAATCTGTATGTCCGTTCCATAACTGCTTTGTATTTATGATACAAAATTAAACAATCTGAAACCAATGCTAACATACATACATTCAAATCAGTAAAAGTGGTAGAAGATACAGTAATTTGTATACCAAAGCCATTCTTTTCATCAACTAATTTTGCAATGTCAAAAATCACTGTTTATTGAGCAAAGCCATTTTCGATGAAAATCAATTGCTTAAAAACAGAATAAGCTTAACAAATAAAATACAATATGAATAAAGTAACATTAAACAACGGAGTAGAAATGCCAATTCTTGGATTTGGCGTATTTCAGGTGAATGACCTTAAATTGTGCGAACAAAGTGTGCTGGATGCCATTGATACCGGTTATCGTTCTATTGACACCGCAGCATCTTATATGAATGAGGAAGCCGTGGGTAATGCGATTAAAAAGAGTGGCATTGCAAGAGAAGAACTTTTTATCACAACCAAACTCTGGGTAAGCGATGCAGGGTACGAAAACACCTTAAAAGCTTTCGAAAGGTCTTTAAACAAACTTCAATTAAATTATCTCGATTTATACCTGATTCATCAGCCATACGGCGATGTATTTGGTTCATGGAGGGCAATGCAGGAATTGTATAATCAAGGTAAGATTAAGGCAATAGGTGTATCCAATTTTCAGCCCGACAGGATTGTTGATTTAATTACCAACAGCGGTTTTACCCCTGCTGTAAATCAGGTAGAAACACATCCGTTTAACCAGCAGATCGAAACGCAAAAATTCTTACAGGATAACAATGTACAAATAGAATCCTGGGGACCATTTGCCGAAGGTAAAAACAACCTGTTTTCAAATGAATTACTGAAAACAATAGGTAATAAATACCACAAATCTGTTGCGCAGGTTGTTTTGCGTTGGCTCACGCAAAGGGGTGTTGTTGTTATTCCGAAATCTGTTCGTAAGGAAAGGATGAAAGAAAATTTTAATGTCTTTGATTTTGAACTTACCGCTGAAGAAATGCAAACCATTCAGGTTTTAGACACCAGGGCAAGTTTGTTTTTCGACCATCGGGACCCGGCAATGGTAAAATGGTTGAGCGAGAGAAAACTGTAATTTTAATACGACTTAATAAAGAAAAAATGATACACAAAAGAAAATTAGGACAAAGCCTTGAAGTTTCCGAAATCGGGCTGGGTTGTATGGGAATGAGTTTTGGCTATGGCGAAGTACACGACCTAAAGCCTATGACTGAATTGATTCACAAAGCCGTTGATTTAGGCATTACTTTCTTCGACACTGCCGAAGTTTATGGTCCCTATATCAACGAAGAATTGGTAGGTAAAGCTTTAAGACCGTTTAAAAATAAAGTTGTTATTGCCACCAAATTTGGTTTCGATATTCAGGAGGGAAAATCAATTGGTCTTAACAGCAGACCAGAACAAATCCGTAGAGTTGCAGAAGCTTCTTTAAAACGACTCCAGGTTGATGCCATCGATTTGTTTTATCAGCACCGTGTTGATCCGAATGTGCCGGTTGAGGATGTTGCAGGAACGGTAAAAGATTTGATCAGGGAAGGGAAAGTCAAACATTTCGGCCTTTCGGAAGCGGGTGTAGAAATTATCCGTCGTGCCCATTCAATTCAACCTGTTACAGCGCTTCAAAGTGAATATTCTATGTTTTGGCGCGAACCGGAAGATAAAATCCTGCCGCTATTGGAAGAACTGGGAATTGGCTTTGTTCCGTTCAGCCCTCTCGGGAAAGGTTTTCTTACCGGTAAAATCGACACGTCCACCTCTTTCGGTCAGAACGATTTCAGAAACACTGTACCCCGATTTTCAGAAGAAAATTTAAAGAAAAACCTGGTGTTGGTCGATTTGGTAAAACAATTTGCCAGTGAGAAAAACTGTGAACCTTCACAAATCGCATTGGCGTGGGTATTGGCTCAAAAGCCCTGGATCGTTCCTATTCCTGGTACTACCAAAATTAACCGGCTTATTGAGAATGCAGGAGCGGCTAATGTGTCACTGTCGACAGAAGAATTGCAGAAAGTAGCTTCGGCTTTGTCTCAAATCGAAATTGTGGGTGAAAGATACTCACCTGCTAATCAAAAATTGATAAACAGATAAAAACAGAAATAGTGATTAGTTTAAAATCATAATTGATCACAGGATTAAATTTTACGAGAATAAAAATGCAGTCACACGATAAAATTTTAATTGCTTATTACTCCTGGAGTGGCAACACACGGGAAATGGCTGAACAAATTAAAAAGTACACTAACGCTGATAGTATAGAGATAGTACCTATTGATTCATATCCCCGCGATTACAAAGCATGTGTTGACCAGGCAAGGCAGGAAATAAATTCCAAATTTAAGCCTCCTTTAAAGGTCATTCAAACAAAGATTGAGTCATATGATATTATCATTATTGGCTCTCCCAATTGGTGGAGTACTATTGCGCCACCTGTTGCAACTTTTTTATCAAGTTACGCCTTTACAGGCAAAAAGATTCTGCCTTTCATTACCCACGAAGGCTCACGAATGGGTAAAAGTGTTGAAGACATTAAGCTACTTTGCCCGGGGTCCATAGTTCTCAACGGCATACCTGTAAGAGGAAGAAGTGTTAGTAGTTCGGGCATTGAAATTCAAAAATGGCTTCGGGATAATGGAATAATAAACTAACGGAAAAAGTAAAAGCGATTATGGAAAAGAAAAACAATAAAATCGGATTTGTTTTATTAGCACTTGCTGCCTTAGTTATTTCATCGTGTAGTACCACCAAACAGCAGTCCTTAACCATCCATGAACAGGGTAGTTTCACCGTTGGCGGAACAGTGATTACCAATCCGGGAATCTTCGATCCTTACAAACCGACTCCGGCAGGTCAAACTTTTCATGGCGACCATGCGTATGTATTTTACCAGGTTCCTGAAAAAGCACATAAGTATCCATTGGTAATGTGGCATGGCATTGGTCAGTTTTCAAAAACCTGGGAAACTACACCCGATGGGCGTGAAGGATTTCAGAACATCTTTTTACGAAGAAATTTTCCTGTTTACCTGATTGATCAACCCCGTAGAGGTGATGCCGGGCGAAGTACAGCCAATGCAAGTATTACACCAACTCCTGATGAACAGGGTTGGTTCGGGACATTCCGGATCGGAATCTGGCCCAATTATTTCGAAGGCGTTCAATTCTCACACGATTCTGCTGCACTCGATCAATATTTCCGCTCCATGACTCCCAATATTGGTCCTATTGATTATACAGTGAATACGGATGCTGTTTCGGCACTTTTCAATAAAATTGGACCGGCAATCCTGGTTACTCATTCACACTCGGGTGGAATGGGATGGCTCACGGCCATTAAAAATCAGAATGTGAAAGCCATTGTTTCGTATGAACCGGGAAGCGGTTTTCTTTTCCCCGAAGGTGAAGTTCCTCCATCTATGCAAAGCGCAGGTGGCACACTCGAAGCAGTTTCAGTACCCATGCCTGATTTTTTAAAACTCACTAAAATACCCATCGTTATTTACTATGGTGATAATATACCCGTTGAGCCATCCGCCAATCCCGGACAGGATGGTTGGAGGGTTCGCCTGGCAATGGCAAGGTTATGGCGAGATTGTGTGAACAGGTACGGTGGTGATGTAACCGTGGTTCATTTGCCCGAAATAGGCATAAAAGGCAATACACATTTCCCGTTTTCCGATTTGAACAATATTGAAATAGCTGATCTCTTGTCAGCCTGGTTGAAAGAAAAAGGACTGGATAAATAAAAAACTGAAGAGGAGATAAACAGATGAAATAGCCATGGTTGAGAAAAATCACCAACTGAAGTTGATATTAAATTCAACCTGGCGTATTCCATGTGACCTTTAAAAAACAAATTAATAACACATGAACAAAATAATCAGCCACCAGGTCTTGACCGTAATACTTATGACAATCAGTATAATCACTACTGCTCAAACAAAACCTGCCAATCCTTTGGGTCTTGTTTATGAAAACGCCATTACAGAAAATGTACAGGGAAAGGTTAATATTCACCCTGTAACCTACAAACTGAATGGGATTGATATAGCTGCCAATGTATATACACCAGCTGATTATGAGCCTTCAAAGAAATATCCGGCGGTGGTGGTAGCTCATCCTAATGGTGGAGTTAAAGAACAGACTGCCGGATTGTACGCTCAACGGTTAGCAGAATCAGGTTATATTACCATTGCTGCGGATGCATCCTACCAGGGAGCAAGCGGAGGTGAACCTCGCCATGTGGATAAGCCTGCAAACCGTATCGAGGATATACACGGCATGGCAGATTTTATCAGCCAATATGCTGGCGTTGATGCCAACCGAATAGGAGCTTTGGGTATTTGCGGCGGCGGCGGATATACCTTAAAATCCGCGCAATCCGACAAGCGGTTTAAAGCAGTAGCGACTTTGAGCATGTTCAACTCAGGCGAGGTACGACGTAATGGGTTTATGAACTCACAATTAAACACCATTCAGGAACGCCTTAAACAAGCTTCGGATGCAAGAGCGCAGGAAGCTGCAGGAGGTAAAATAATGTATTCCGGTGTGGCGAGCATAACAGATGAAGAAATCGCCAAAACCACAACCGATTTATATCGCGAGGGATATGAATATTATTACAGAACACACTCACATCCCAATTCAACCTTTCTGTACACTACAAGTAGCCTTATGGATTTAATGACTTGGGATGCAACAGATCAGATTGAATTAATCGATCAACCTTTA
>CALCJE010000393.1 GCA_937965665.1 uncultured Bacteroidales bacterium | reverse complement strand
ACTGCCCTCGTGGCATGCTTTTAAAGACCAGCCTTGCTGGATTTTTGCCGACGAACTGGTAGTTGAATAACCTTCCCTGTCGAGGAATATCAGTTCATATCAAAGCAAACCCGGCAGGTTTGCTATCTGCACTTTGCGCTAATGTAATCGTTTATTTCTTCGTATTGGGTGGGCTCAAACCAGGCATATACATCCGTGCGGTTAAACCAGGTAAGTTGACGTTTGGCATACCGGCGGGTATTGGTTTTAATATTGGTTATGGCCTGGTCAAGCGATATTTCCGAATCGAGATACTGGAAAATTTCTTTATAACCAACGGTATTCAACGCATTGAGATGCCTGTAGGGTAACAGGCTTTTTACTTCATCCACCAGCCCGTTATCAATCATTCGATCCACGCGCATTTCAATCCGGTTAAAAAGCTCTGGCCGTGGCAGGTTTAACGCTATTTTTATGATATTGAAATCGCGGCTTTTCTGGTTGTTGAGGCGCTGTTCTGAAAATTTTTTCCCGGTGGTAAGACAAACCTCCAATGCCCTGAGCAAGCGGTTCGGGTTGTTAATATCAACTACCGAATAATATTCAGGATCTTTTTCAAGGAGCATTTGCTGAAGTTTCAGCAGACCTTCATCCTGGTAAATGCCTTTCAGAAAAGCACGAAGTTCAGGGGCTGGATCCGGAAAGTCGTCGATGCCGTTACACAGCGCATCAATGTATAAACCCGAGCCCCCTGCCAGGAACACAATGTTATGGGTTTCGAAAAGGGTGTTCAGCGTTGCTAATGCATCATTTTCGAACATCGAAACATTATAATAATCGTGTACGGAAAGCTGTCCGACAAAATGATGTTTTACCGCACTGAGCTGCTGATCATCAGGCTTTGCCGTACCAATCGACATTTCGTTGTAAAACTGCCTCGAGTCGGCTGAAATAATTTCGCTGTTCCATTGCATTGCCAGGTTAATGGCAACATCAGTTTTACCCACCGCAGTAGGACCGGCAATAACAACAAGATATTTCCCGGAATTTATCAAGCGATAATCAGTTGAAGGATAATGTCAGAAACCGCAGGCAAATATGGTTTGCCAGCGCTTCTACCATTCAGGTTCGGTGGTATAGTTTTCGTCAACTTCTTCCTCAAGGTCGCCGCTTTCAATCATTGAATTCAGCTCACCGAGCATTGCATCCTCATCAGGATCATCGAGGAAAGAAAGAAAATTAGGCATTGCAGATGGAGTAAGGGTGCCTTCTTTTTTCACGCAAACTGGGTATTCCTTCTTAGGATCGCCATCTGTAATTTTCACCAGTTCAATAAAGAATGTCCTTGGATTCAGGAAATTATATTCATATAAAATACGCTGATGCGGATCTTCAATTACTTCCTTAATTTTTACATCCTCCATGATCATCACGGGGATAGGCGTGCTCACAGGTTTTCTGTCATCATCGTCAACCTCAGCATCAGGAACTTTGAGTCCCATATCTATCAACGTTATTTCACGTTGTTTATTCCATCGCGGATCACAGATGAAGAATGAGGCCAGTTCTTTCTCCTCAATTCCCACTGATTTAAGAATTATTTCGTGGAAATCCTTAAAAGTCTGCCCCGGCTTGATTTCTATATCGCGCAGAAAATCATCCTGTTCTTCATATAAAAGCCTGAAACGGTATACTTGCATAGTATTTTGATGTTGTATTTTTATTAATGTAAAGGTATGAACTTTTTTACAATTTTGCCCCGGTAGTTACGCATTTCTACTGATTATTTAACCTGCTGTTTAACAACCGTAAGTCCTGCTTTGGCGCCTTCGCGAAGCATCAGCTGGTATGCATCATCGAAGTTATTTTGTATTTCACCTTCCAGTATAGCCTCCCTGATAGCGGTTTTAATAACACCAACCTGTTTGCACGGACTGAGGCCAAATGTTTCCATGATAATTTCGCCTGATACCGGCGGCTGCCAGTTTCGCAGGTTATCTTTTTCTTCAATTTCTTTCAGCTTGGCCCTCACGGTTTCAAAATTGGCCATATACCGTTTTACTTTCGACTGGTTTTTCGAAGTTATATCAGCCTCACAAAGGGTCATCAGGTCGTCGATATCATCGCCGGCATCCATCAGCAGGCGTCGTATAGCCGAATCGGTCACAATATCTTCGGCAAGTACAATGGGTCGCAGGTGCAGCAACACCATTTTCTGCACATACTTCATTTTTTCATTCAGCGGAAGCCTCAGGTGGCTGAATACCGAAGGAATCATTTTCATGCCTTTGAATTCATGACCATGAAAAGTCCAGCCTGTTTTTGGATCGTAGCGGCGGGTTACCGGTTTCGCGATATCATGAAGCAATGCCGACCAGCGGAGCCAAAGGTTATCGGTATGAGGCACTATCCGGTCAAGAACTTCGAGGGTGTGTTTAAAATTATCCTTATGACCTTTCCCTTCAATAAAATCGGCGCCTTTCAATGCAGTAAATACAGGGAAAATAAGCTGAAGCAGCCCGGTTTCATCCAGCAGGTAAAAGCCTTTCGATGGCTGTTCGGTCATAATGATCTTGTTCAGTTCGTCGCTGATCCGTTCCATCGAGATAATCCCGATACGATCGGCATTCCGCTTAATAGCATCAAGTGTTTCGGGAAGAATAGTGAAATTTAATTGTGTGGCAAACCTGATGGCACGCATCATCCGCAGCGGGTCGTCAGTAAAAGTTATATCCGGATCAAGCGGTGTACGTATAATTTTTGCATCCAGGTCAGCAACCCCACGAAAGGGGTCGATTAGCTGTCCAAAATCAGCGGGTTGCAGGCTCAGAGCCAATGCATTAATCGTAAAATCACGCCTGTTCTGGTCATCCTCAATGGTTCCGGGAGCTACTACCGGGTTGCGCGAATCGCTGGTATACGACTCCTTGCGGGCACCTACAAATTCAACCTGCCAGTCTCTGTACATGAACATGGCAGTTCCATAGGTTTTAAAAATACTCACTTTTTTCACGGCCAGCAATTCGGCTGCCTTCTGTGCCAGTTCTATGCCGTTGCCTGTGGTAACTATATCAATGTCCTTGCAGCTTCGGCCCATGATCGAATCGCGTACAAAACCACCGATCACG
>CALCJE010000392.1 GCA_937965665.1 uncultured Bacteroidales bacterium | reverse complement strand
TGCGTTGCAACATGGGCAGTATATTTAATAAACATGCCTTGTTGCGTTGCAACATAATCAGTGCATTTAATAAACATACCTTGTTGCGTTGCAACATGTACAGTGCATTTAATAAACATGCCTTGTTGCGTTGCAACATGGGCAGTATATTTAATAAACATGCCTTGTTGCGCTGCAACATTGGCAGTGTATGTAATAAACAAGTCTTGTAGCATTGCAACATGGGCAGTGTATGTTGCCAAAACGTGTTGTGTTGAAATATACGGGTGGTGTTTATCATGGATCAGGACAGTGTATTATAGTTGAAACAGGATACTGGTAAACGAAAACGGATAGGCTAAGCCGATTTGAGGAATAATATAAACCCGGGTACTGATATCAGGCAATTGTTATACTCAAACCAAAATACAGTTCAAATATAAAAAATATCACGATATACCAGATATGAAAAAAATATTTTATTTCGCGGCGCTTAAGGCCGGGCACAAGTGCCGGTATAGTGTTAGCAGCCGGAAGTTTAAATCCAGAGGGTGACGTATATTTCGTGGTTTGTTGCAATGTTTTCTTTTTTCCGTATTTCGGCTTTCAGCGGAAGCAGGTAAGTCATATGTTTCGTGTCGAACCATATGGCCGTATTCCACTCGCTGTTACCGGTTTGGGCTTTGGCTTTCAGCCGTCCCCAGCCTTCTTCCTGCCATTGCAGGTTTTCCCTGATCTCCTTTGCCATTTCAGCGGGCAGCGAAACAAAATACCATCCGCCCTGCGATGCATAATGCCAGGGGGTGGCTGTAAATTCATATTTTAAAAGGGACGAAAGCATAAAAATTAAGAATGCTAAAAAGAGAGCTTTTAAGCCGTACGCAGAATTTTTTCCATCTTGCGGCCCTGGGCAAGTTCATCCACCAGTTTGTCGAGATACCTTACTTGTTTGGTAAGGGGATTTTCAATTTCTTCGATGCGGTAGCCGCATATTACGCCGGTAATTAAATGAGCATGGGTATTGAGTGTTGCCTGGCGGAAAAACATTTCGAAGGTAACCTCCGCTTGTATCATTTGCTGCAATAGTATTTCGTTGTAACCGGTAAGCCAGCTGATCACCTGGTGCAGTTCATCGCGGGTGCGTCCTTTACGCTCAATTTTCGAAAGATAAAGCGGGTACACCGAGGCAAAAGTTAATCGGGCTATTTTTTCGTCGTGTCCGGCAGTGGATTTCATTCATGTTGTTTTTGAGGTGAGTAATACTGGTGTTCGGTGGGGTAACCTAAGTTGAATACTAGCAATAAATTGATCGAACAAGCTTTTTGCCTGAAGGCACCCCTCCGCCTATCGGTTCCTCCCCTGTGACCAGGGGAGGGCGTACTTTCAAAATTTTCTTAATCTGATTGATCTTTCTTATATTGCAGAATCAAATGCTTCTATGCAAGCAGGGACCTCCCATATCCAGCAATCCTACATCCAACATCCTCCAATCCCCAATCCCGAAATCCCAAATCCCAAATTCCAAATCCCAAATCTCACATCCCACATCCCACATCCCACATCCGACATCAGACATCTCACATCCCTGCCTGCTGACACAGTCAGGCAGGCGCAATCCGAAATCCCAAATCCGAAATCCGAAATCCTACATCCCACATCCGACATCAGACATCCCACATCCCACATCCGAAATCCCACATCAAACATCCCACATCCCCACTATCTTCCCCCCGGAGGACAATTTTCGAGCAGGAACTTTTTACAGGTAGTGGCCAGGTGCTGCGAGGTACCTTCGCCCTCGTAAATACCGTGCGAACGCATGGGGTAAATCATCATCTGGAAAGTTTTGTTGTATTTTATCAGCTCGTTGAAAAGCTTTTCGGCATTGGCATAATGCACGTTATCGTCGCCGGTGCCATGGATATACAACAGGTTCCCTTTCAGGTTTTTGGCATAGGTATAGGGTGAGCCGGCAATAAAATCGGCCCTGCTTTCGGCAGGAATGCCCATATATCTTTCCTGGTAAGCATTATCGTAATCCAGCTGATTGGCAACAGCCGCTGTGGCGATACCTGTTTTAAATATTTCGGGATACTGGAACATCAGGTTCAATGTCGACGAACCTCCGCCGCTCCAGCCATGCACGGCCACACGGCTGGTGTCGCAATAGCTCCATTTCAGCACTTCTTTGGCACCCAGGGCCATATCGCGTATATTGAGCCTGCCTACCTGGCGGTAAATGGATTTACGCCATTCGCGGCCACGGGGCGCCAGGCTTCCGCGGCAATCCACCGAAACATACAGGTAACCCATATCAGCTATGTTGCCTCCAAACTGACCCGAGCGGCCAATCCTCGAATTGTCGAACACGGTGCATCCCCAGGGTTCGCCGTACACGTAAAAGAAAACGGGGTATTTTTTCGATGGGTCAAAATCCTTAGGCTTTGCAATCCATCCGTCGAGGGTGATACCATCTTCGGTAGTAACTTTAAAAAACGAAACCTGCTTGCCAAAGGGATCTTCTTTCAGGTTTTTAAGGATTCCCTTTGCTGGATCAACCGGGGTATGTGCCGGCAGTGATACCCATTCCGACGCCGGGAAATACAGGTGGCTCGCAAAATTATGACGGGCCCATTTGCCATTTGGCGAAAGCATATAATCGTTGGTACCGGTAAAATCAGCCGGGGTTACCCGTTGCGGCTCACCTGAACCATCGAGTTTGGTACAATACATGTAACGCTGTGTAGCATTTTCGGGGGTGGCGGCAAAATACAGCAGGTTGTTTGGTTCATCGATGAGGTATATTTTTATGACATCGAAATCGCCTTTGGTGATCATGCTTTCCTTACCATCCATGCCAATGCGGTACAGGTGGCGCCAGCCATCCTTTTCGCTAGCCCATACAAAGGCTTTGCCACCTTCAATCCAGTTCCAGCCTGCGTTGTCGTTGGTATTCCAGGTGGCTTCCACATCAATCCATGCCTTGTCGGTATCGCTCCACAGTACTTTGGCAGCGCCGGTGCCGGCATTGGCAAGGTAAAGTTTCGATACGTTTTGCTTGCGGCTCAGTTGCTGGATAATGAGATCGTTTTTCGACGACCATTCCATCTTTACCAGGTAGTTCTGGCGCGGATCGCCCTCAATTTTCATCCATTGGGTTTTAGCTGTTGCCAGGTCGACCACCCCGATTTTTGTCGGCGAAGGATCTTCACCTGCCTTCGGATATTCAACCGGTACGGTGAAAGGGTAAATGGAATCAGTAGTATTAAGCATCAGGTAATTGCGCACCTTTGAGGCATCTACATTCCAGTAGGCAATGCGGGTACCGTCGGGGCTCCAGCGGAAACCATCCGTACAAAACAACTCTTCGGAATACACCCAGTCGAAGGTTCCATTGATGCTGCGGTCGCGGGTATCGAAGGTAAGCTGTTTTATTTTGCCGGTCTTCAGGTCTTCTATATACAGGTTATACACCACTTTGTTGGCTGATTTATCCTGGTATACGTAAGCAACTTTCGATCCGTCGGGCGAAAATTTAGGATACATCAGTCCGTCAGTCCGCAGGGTTTTACCCAGTTGCTTTATTTTCCCGTCCAATGAATTGTAAACCCATACTTCGCCGGTGGTTTTATGATACTGGGTTTGTGTATTTACTTTCAGTAACACTTGTTTCAGGTCTTTCGAAAGCACATACGACGAAACGTTGCGGGGATGCGATTCGTCGCGGGGCAGCAGTTTATCGAAGTCGAACAACACCGTTTTCGAGAGCGAGGGCAGTTCGGTTTTAACGATTGTGTACCTTTCGAGGTTAGTAAAGCTGTTGCCATCGGGCATCCAGTTCAGGCCACCGCCCATGGGCTGTGCAAGGCAATACAAACTGAAAAAGCTCAGCAGTAGTGTGAAGATTTTTGTTTTCATTGCAAAGGGTTTAAAGTGCAGTTTTAGTGAAAGCAAATATAGCAAGGTTTGCGAGATCATTGCATAGTTTCCGCATTAAGCTGTAAGGGATAAGTGATAAGTTGTAAGGTGTAAGATGTAAGGAAGATATTTAGGGATAATTTGCGATACTTTATCCTTTAACTTCAACTTTTAACCTGGCGAAATGATAGAAAACTGCTATACTTAAACTGAACCTGCGATTTCAATGGGTGGCTCAATTAAATAGTAATTGGCTGTTTCATCCGAAACAAAAGTAATTGATTCGCCACTTCCCTCCTGTTTCCAGTGGGTAACAACGTGTTCGATGCCAATAGGATAAATAGTGACGCTACCTTCTTTTGCAACATGGATTCGCAGGAAATTCTTAAAATGCGGATAGCCGAATGCAGAGAAACTTTCGTCGATATGCATATTGAGATAAAGGCTGCAGAACCAGAGATAAAAACCCATGATAAAGCTTCCGGCCAGCCCTGCAATGAAAAAGGTTTCAGCTACATAAACCAAAAGGAACACCAGTTTATTCCCGATGGTAAACACATTAAAATTGACGCAGGCAAACAACCAGCTGAATAAAAACATACAGAACAACTGTACCAGCCCATGTATGGCCCCAATCCATTTGTAATTCCTCTTCCCGCCATTGCCATCGGCAAACACATACAAACCAACCACCACAAACAGGCAAATAAGCAGTACCGGCGGGCTCAGGAAAAGGTGGCGGGCAATAAAGGGGAACAAGGCCGACAGGCTGCTTACTTCCGACAACTGATGCATAAAACCCATGGTTTCATGCTTCGAGGTACTTTGCAGCATCCATGCCAGCAATAGTTCAATAGCAGTAAACGTCATCCAGAAGGCAATATTTTTAAAAGGAAACAGCAGCATTTGGTTGGCAATTTTCCGCGATTGTTTCTGATTGGGGAAACAGGCTTCAAGTTTCGGATTATTTATTTTGCTCTCTTCTGCAGTTCCGTTTTTGGTTTCAGTTCCGCTAAGTGTTTGCGGCAGGTTATGGGTGGGATGCAGGAAGGCCCCTCCTCCCCCGGCGGTGACCAACTGGTTTTGGTAAGCTGTACCCTCAGGGGAAATTCTTGTTTCGGCATAACGCGAATAATGGTGAAAATCACCGGTTAAGGTTGCCACCAGCCTGAATTTCTTCCCGTTTTTCAACTGGTATTTGTCGCCGGTAATAAAAACATCCTCGAAAAAACGCAGCCGTTGGTAGGAAGTATTTTTCCGGTCAATCATTTTATAAACCCAGGCAGGTTCGGCTGTAACTAAAATAACCCTGTCGTCATGGTTCATATAGAGGTTTGCGATATCGCGGAAATAGTCCAGTTGGGGTTTGTCAATATCAGAATTAAGCTGCACATCGGTGGCCCAAATCCATAAGTCAGCCGTAAGTTTCAGTGCATAATAGCTGCGGCTTTGCTCCGTTTGCCACTGACCGATGCGGCGTTGCTGGCAAAAGAGTTTTATAAAACTGCCCAGGCCGTCGTACCAGTCGTGGTTGCCGGGTATAGCGAACATTTTATATCCTGATTTCCCTGCCGGGTGGTGCTTGTTGGATGCTGCCCTGAACGGAACTTTAAACCGGGTTTCGTAGGCCTGCATCGAAGGTGTCGGATACACCTGGTCGCCACCAAGCAGCAGGATATTCCCGGCAGGCAGGTCCCAGTGGGTGATATCGGTTTTCCGCATACCCGCGTAAGCAGGATTTAACTTTACCTGCAAATGCCTGGCTTCGAGATCGGCAACCGTGTACGTTGAATTAAATCCATCGCCGGTATCGGAAATAAAGTCAATCCAAAATTCGTCAACAGGCAAGCCTGTATCCGAATCCAGGCTACAGTCGACAGGCACATTGCCCTTTCCCAGGGCCGCCTGCAGTTCCCTTTTGTCGGCAAAGCTTGCAAATGTCCCCGAAACCAATGCTTTCAGGGCTGTAGCCGACAACTGCCGGGGATCGTACCAGTTTGTCATGGATGGCTGCTTGTATTCACTTTTTGTAGCCATATTTCCTGTGAATTATTTTCCTGTTAGTTATTAATTCAATTTTAAACAACGCGTGAATAAAACCCCATAACAGGGTTTCCGGCGCAGAACGGGGCCAGTCGTGGGGTTTGTTACCTGCTTACATTTTTAACGTGAATTCGATTTCAAAAAATCAAAAGTAATTGAGAATAAGGGAATAAGGTTGAATTTAAGTTCATTTTTCATGTTATTAAGGTTTAAAAAACAAAAAATAAGGTAAACATTTGCTTCAACCTTATTGGTATTGTTTTAACCTTAGTAAAGTTAACGGAAAAACAGAACCTAACCTTATTACCTTATTGATTTTGAAACTGATCAATCAGTTTTATTTCGAACTCACTTTATTTATAATCCCCGGCGGATAATTTTTCAGGGTTTAAAATTGCCTGTTTCGACCCATTCGTTTTTCAGCAGCGACCACCAGTCGTCGGCAAGGCCTTTCAGCACATAATCGTAAGGAAGCCAGCCATAGCCGTTATCGCCCCATCCGGTGCCCCACGAATTGCGGATCAGCAAAGCGCCTGTAGTTTCC
This sequence comes from uncultured Bacteroidales bacterium, assembly GCA_937965665.1. Taxonomy (GTDB): domain Bacteria; phylum Bacteroidota; class Bacteroidia; order Bacteroidales; family UBA4417; genus UBA4417. Next base: position 345 of record CALCJE010000392.1, on the reverse strand, counting down.
TTGGCACCTGCCAGTTTATTCTTAATTTTCATTTTATCATCGTAACCGGCAACAACCACGGCATGGCCTCCGGCTATTTTATCACCTTTGGTCGGGTACGGAATCTTACCCCCGTTTTCATCTGCCTGTTCGATTGAACTATACACGGTAAACCCGAACATGGACGGCAAGCCTACCGAAAGGTTCACCTTGATCTGGCTGAGCAGGTCGGTACTTTTGGTTCCGGGCGGATCGAGCCGGTAATAGCTCATCGCCTGGTAATTTTGTGCAAAGGCATAACAAAAAGCGGTTGGTTCCTTATCAAAATCAGCCTCCTGGTATGGCCAGTACTCCTCGGGTGGAATT
>CALCJE010000391.1 GCA_937965665.1 uncultured Bacteroidales bacterium | reverse complement strand
TTACCAGTAAAAAACCATTTGCATCCATTGAATTCGACAGCCTTATTGAAGATGGTCGTACCGTATATTCTGTAAGGGACAATGGTGCCGGTTTTGATATGGAAAATGCACGCAAGCTTTTCGGGGCATTTCAACGCATGCACCGGCAAACGGAATTCCAGGGTACAGGTGTTGGACTGGCAACTGTTCAGCGGATCATTCACCGGCATGGAGGCCAGATTTGGGCCGAATCGAAAGCCAACGAAGGTGCAGCATTCTATTTTACGCTGGGTGAAATTTAGTGAATACAGGCATCAGGCTTATACAGATTAAATACTCCAAATGTGCATCAGCCAGGCCAAATACCTGGCCTGGCTGATGCATAACTGTTTCAATCCGATATTTTTTTCAAACTTCAGCCAACATATCGTGGCTGGCCCGTAAGTAAAAGCCGTCAGGAATAAGCATCCACGAGATGAAGTATGTTTTCCATATTACATCTATAAATAATTAACAACTTATGGCTTCACCAGGAATAAGGGACACCTGCGCATTTTTACCCAGTATGCTTTCAATCAACTCTATAAGTTTTGTTTTATTGACAGGTTTCGAAAGAAAATGGCTGCATCCTGCAAGGTAGGCTTCATTCTCGTCGTTGGATGATACATAAGCTGTAACAGCTACAATGGGCATGCCCGGCAAAAAACTTTTGATACGGCTTGTAGCTTCCAGGCCTCCCATAACCGGCATTTTCATATCCATCAGCACCAGGTTTATTTCTTCATCACTATGACAAAGATCAACCGCATCTTTTCCGTTTACCGCCCTCAATATATCATAACCGGCTTTTTTAAGAATGATATCCAGGTATTTGTAATTAAAATCATCGTCTTCTGCAACCAGAATTACAGGTTTTGATTTCCAGCCTGGCTGACCTATTCTTATTTCGGGTCTTTGAACTTCTGCCTTGCTTTCATCAACAGGCACGGTGAAGGTAAAAGTTGATCCTACATTTTTTTCGGATTCAACGGTCAAAGTTCCTTTAAATAGTTTCACCAATTCACGGGCAATGGATAATCCGAGACCGCTGCCGTCGAAAGCACGCGTTTGTGAGTCGTCGCCCTGCCTGAAATAATCAAAAATATAACGGGTTTCGTCCTGATCCATGCCTATCCCGGTATCCGTAATAAAAAACGAGATCCCATCTTTTTCCCGCCGGTATCCAAATGAAATGCTTCCCGAAGGCGTGTATTTAACTGCATTTCCAAGGAGCTGGACCCAGATTTTATACAGCAATTCTTTATCGACATTCAATTCAAGATCATTTGCTGAAAGTGGTTTCTGAATACGCAGTTCAAGATTTTTCTCAGCGCAGGCTTCCAAAAATTCCTCCTTAAGTTCTTCAAGCATTGTATTTATTGAAAACCTGTTGTTGTGCACCTCCACATTACCCGAAACCAGCATCGAAATATCCATGTAACCTGTAATGGTATTTAGTAAACGAGTGCTGCTTTTTTTAATAATATCCATAAATGCAGCCTTATTTTCATTTGAATACTCCGAGTTGACCAACATTTCGGTAAAACCAAGTATTCCGTTGAGCGGCGTGCGTACCTCGTGAGATATATTATTAATAAATGCCGATTTAAGTTTATCAGCGGCTTCTGCTTTTTCCTTTGCAATAATCATTTCATGCAGCATCTGCCTCTTTTCGGTAATATCTTCAGTTATGCCCACAAAATGAGTAATCTCACCGGCATCGTTCAGTAGTGGCGAAATATGAACATTTTCCCAGTAATATTCCCGGTTTTTCTTTTTGTTATAAAATTCTCCATTCCATTCCTTGCCGGCAAGCAGGGTTTCCCATACAGTCTGGCTCAACTCCTGGTTCTGGTTATCGATGCGCAGTATGCGCGATGTGCGGCCAATGATTTCATCTAATGTATAACCGGTTATTTCAGTGAACCTGGGATTTACATATTCTATTTTCCCTTCGCGGTTGGTAATTACGATCAGGGCCGGGTTTTGCTCAACCGCACGCGAAAGTATGCTGAGTTTTTCGAGTGCATTCCTGTTCGATTGTGCGAGGGCTTTTTTCTCGAGTGCAGCCATAAAAGCTGGCCCGAGCCGCTTCAGATTTTCCTTTATAATGTAATCATCAGCACCTGCTTTCATGCATTCAACAGCAGTTTCCTCGTTTTTGGTACCGGTTACCAGTATAAAAGGCGTATGTGGTGCAATTTCCATCCGCAATCTGAGAGCGCTCATCCCATCAAAGGTTGGCAGATTGTAATCGGAAAGAATAATATCAGGCTGAAACTCGTGGAGTGCAGCCACATATTCCTCAAGTGAGTCGACAGTTTGGCTCAGAATATCGATATTATTCTTCTTTATCTCCCTGAGCACCAGCAATTCATCTGACGGAAGATCTTCGACCAGTAAAACCTTAATTTTTGCTTCCATAGGTTTTGGATCAGCTTAAAAAAATACGTACGTGTAATTTACTTAAGACTTAAAGTAAAGCAGGGTTACAATAACCTTTAAATGAGAATTTTAGGTGTACTTAAAACTGTGAGGCAACACCAATTTCAAGCAAAAGAAACAACAAGGACTTCACCAGTTTTTAAAGAGTAAAACCAGCAACCAAAACTATAGGCCAAACAACAAGTGAAGTTAAGCCGACCCAATACCACCCATTTTTTACAGGCAAATCAATATTTTTGACTACGGTTTTTTCGTCCCCATTAATTTCGGCTTTTAACGTAGTACAAACGTTATCTTTTTGCCAGCCTGAGTACGCCGAACACTTAATAGTGTAATCGCCTGCAGGCAAATTTGTTAAGGTTACCGACTTTGCCAGTTTGCCATTAACGAGCAGTTTGTCATTCACACTTAACTGAGTATGGTGAAGTCCTTTGTTGAATCGTAAAACCAGGTTTGTAGTATTTCCAGGATCTGCCTGGTAGTTTACAAGTAAATTTTTGGTACACGATGATGAAAAAAAAGTGATAAAAAGCAGAATCAGAATTCGTCCAAGCTTCATTAGTTAAGGCAGTAAATGTAGTGCAGGGTAGTTGGTTTTACAGGATGTAAAATTAATATGAGATCCAGAAATCAATGTAGTGTATATAGCCATTTAGCTGTAGCGAAAAATTCATTTAACTTGTAGTCGGATCCACTACTTTATGGATAAAAACAATGATATTATTCTCCGCAAAACAGGCAAAGCCAAAATCATGGCAACGATTTGCATCTGCGAATAATAAAACGGCAAAACCAAGCAACTCGGCTAAGTTGCTTACCTTTGCTACAAATTTTACATCTCATTAACCCGCCGCATTGCATTGATAAGCGCAACAGATTTCAGCAACGCAATCTTCAGGGAGTTTCCCTACTCCCCTACGCCTGGTCAACAGAACCTGATCAAGCGGCTGGCTGATTTTATGGTTTCCGACCAGGGGCAGTTCCCGCTTTTTATCCTGGAAGGATATGCAGGTACCGGGAAAACTACCGTAGTTAGCACTTTGGTAAAAGTCCTGCCAAAAGCCGGTTATAATGCCATACTGCTGGCTCCAACCGGAAGAGCGGCCAAAGTACTCTCGCTGTATGCGCAAATGCCGGCCTATACCATTCATAAGCGGCTTTACAGGCCGGCCATGGATGGCGATGGGCATGTGCGCTTCCAGGTTATGCCAAACAAAGCGGTACGTACGCTTTTTATTGTTGATGAAGCTTCGATGATACCCGACGACAGGCAAACGAATGAGGGAGGTGCTTTCCAGTCGAGAAACCTGTTGGAAGACCTGATTGGCCATGTATATTCAGGAGATAGTTGCAAGATGCTTTTCCTTGGCGATTCGTGCCAGTTGCCACCGGTAGGCATAGACCAAAGCCCGGCACTGGACACAGAAATGCTGAGGCAGTCCTTTTACCTCGATCTCGATAAATTTATACTCTCTGATGTTGTGCGGCAATCGCTCGAATCGGGAATATTATCGGTAGCAACCGGTATCAGGGCCAAAATCCATCAGCCCGACAGCGGATCCCAATTGCCCTTGTTCGGAATTGAAAATGAATTTCCGGATGTAGTCAGCATCACCGGGACGGATATGCCCGACTCCATGCAGCAGGCTTTTCACGATTACGGGCGCGAGAATACCGTAGTGATCACGCGATCCAACAAACGGGCTAACCTCTTCAACCAGGCCATCAGGGAACGCATACTTTTTCATGAAAATGAACTGGCAGCCGGCGACCACCTGATGGTAGTCCGTAACAACTACTTCTGGCTCCCCGATGAATCAAAAGCCGGTTTTATTGCAAACGGAGATATAGTTGAAGTTCAAAGCCTTCGCCGAACCGAAGAACTTTATGGTTTCAGGTTTGCCGAGGCTACCGTTCGCATGGTCGATTACCCCGATGAACAAACCTTTGATGTAAAACTGTTGCTCGACACGCTGAATTCCGAAGGGCCGGCACTGAGCTACCCCGACAACCAGCGGCTTTTTAATGAAGTGATGGCTGATTTTATGGATGAGCCTTCGCGGCGAAAACGCATGGCTGCTATCCGGAAAAACCCATACTACAATGCGTTGCAGGTAAAACATGCCAGCGCACTGACCTGTCATAAAACACAAGGCGGGCAATGGGATGCCGTGTTTATCGAAAAAGGATTCCTTAAGGACGAAATGATTGACAATGATTATCTTCGCTGGCTGTATACCGCTGTTACCCGTGCTACAAAAAAACTATTTCTGATTAACTTCGAAGAGCGTTTCTTTGGTTAAAAAATGAAGTAAATACGCTGGAAACCTGCTTAAACTGCAACATTTATTGTCGGGAAGTACTGAATTTTAAAAGCTATTTTCTGAACATTGAACCCTGAATAATAAACATAAAAAAAATGATGCGCATAGGATTTGGATATGATGTACACCGTTTTGCCGAAAATCGCGATCTCTGGATCGGTGGCATAAAAATTCCACATAGTAAAGGATTGCTGGGGCATTCGGATGCAGATGTTTTGATTCATGCCATTTGCGATGCTTTGCTGGGAGCTGCCGCACTCGGCGACATCGGTAAGCATTTCCCCGACACTGATCCTGATTATAAGGGTATTGACAGCAAAATCCTGCTTACAGAAACAGCCAGGCTGATAACCAAAGCCGGTTACAAGATTATGAATATCGATTCGACTATCGCACTGCAGGCACCCAAAATAGCACCTTATATTGAACAGATGCGGATCACACTCAGCAGCCTGCTCGAAATCGAAACCGGGCAGGTATCGGTAAAAGCTACCACCACCGAAAAACTTGGTTTCGAAGGGCGGGAAGAAGGCGTATCAGCATATGCTGTTGTTTTACTCGAAGGATGATTAAAAGGCAATTATCATAAAACAAAAAAGTTACCCGGTTAAGGTAACTTTTTTTTATATCCTTTCTTGCAGGGCTTATCGCACCGAAGGAGCATCAAAATTAATCAGCAGTGAAAAACGCAGGGTGTGCTCCAGTGGATTTTTGGTCTCCATAGGGATGAGGTACGAAAAATCTATACCCAGAATATTGTACCGGAACCCAGCTCCCAGGGTAAAGTATTTTCGGTTGCCTTTGTTTTTGTTTTCGTAAAAGAAACCGCCACGTACGGCAAACTGCTGGGCATACCAGTATTCGATACCGGTACAAATGCTTATTTCATTGATCTCTTCCTGGAAACCGCCGGGGGCATCATAAAAAGAGTGGATCATACCAACAGGCACCGAAACATTGGGATCCATACCGCTGATGATGGTATCGCCGCTGGTTATAGCATTGGTAGGCACCAGCAGTTTGTTAAAATCGACCATAAACGACAACTGGTTGTAATCGTCCAGGTTTAAGTTCAGCGTCGGGCCAATTTTCAGGTTGGTAGGAATAAAGTCTTTACGTGTATTATCGTCGCTATACGAAATCTTGGTTCCGATATTCGAAATATTCAATCCCCAGGAGAAATCTCCTGACATTTTGTCGAATTCAACCGGGAAACGTTGAAACAAAGCCACATCGGCGGCAACCGAGTTACCTGGTTTGGTAGCCTGACCACCAACATCCTGCCCCTGGGTCAAATTGGAATGAATATACCGGGCAGCCACAGCCATCGAAAGGTTAGAGGTTAAAAGCCTTGAATAAGTTCCATCAATGGCAAATTCGTTAGGTTTGTAATTCCCGATCGACCAACCGTTTGCATCAGTAAA
>CALCJE010000390.1 GCA_937965665.1 uncultured Bacteroidales bacterium | reverse complement strand
GGCTGAAGAGCATAGGCGATTCGGCAAAAGGGTTTGTAATTTCGAGTGCGCTTATTGGTTGTATTATCGGGGGGGCATCGGCCGGGTTTGTATCCAAATCGTTGGGTCGTAAAAAAGGCCTGATTATTTCGGCTGCAGCTTTTACCATTTCGGCCATTGGCGCCTGGAAACCTGAAGCCTTCAACTTCTTTGGCATACTCGATGTATATTCTTTTGTAATCTATCGTATCATCGGCGGAATAGGCGTGGGGCTGGCCTCCATGCTTTCGCCCATGTATATTGCCGAAATTGCCCCGGCCGGGGTACGCGGTAAGCTGGTTTCGTGGAACCAGTTTGCTATCATATTTGGTATGCTGGTAATTTACTTTGTAAACTATTTCATAGCCCGCAATGGAAACGAAGAATGGCTTGTTACGGATGGCTGGCGCTGGATGTTTTTCTCAGGCGTAATACCTTCGGGTATCTTCCTGCTGCTTTTGTTTTTTGTTCCCGAAACACCACGTTTCCTGGTGATGAAAGGCAGGGATGATGAAGCACTTGCGGTGTTAAAGAAGATATCCGGCAAGGAAAATGCGGGTATAACCCTTTCGGAAATAAAGGATACGCTGCACGAAAAAAGTGTGCCCTGGCTTTCGTATGGTTTCTTTGTGATTTTCATAGGTATCATGCTTTCTGTTTTCCAACAGTTTGTGGGCATCAACGTGGTACTGTATTATGCAGGAAATATTTTCAGGAATATGGGTGCCTCTACAGATTCGTCGTTACTTCAAACCATTATCGTTGGATCCATTAACCTGATTTTCACAGTGCTGGCAATTTATACCGTCGACAGGTTTGGCCGCAAACCGCTGATGATTATCGGGGCGTTGATTATGGCAGTAAGTATGTTATGCCTGGGCTTTTCGTTTTCGATGCACGTGCAGGGTATGCTGGCGCTGGTTTTCATGCTGCTTTACACAGCTGGTTTTGCCATGAGCTGGGGACCTGTAACCTGGGTGCTGCTATCGGAAATTTTCCCAAACAGCATCCGTGGTGCAATGTCAATCGCCGTTGCAGCACAATGGATTGCCAACCTCATTATTTCGTGGACCTTCCCGATTATGAACGACAATACCTGGCTTACCGAAAAATTTAACCATGGTTTTTCGTACTGGATTTATGGAGTAATGGGAATCTTGGCAGCCTGGTTTGTATGGAAACTTGTACCCGAAACCAAGGGTAAGTCGCTGGAGCAGATTGAAAAATTCTGGGGCGAAAAATAGGATTATACCTGAGGATTAGACGATATCAGTTCTATAACTAAAACCGAAACACTGGTTTCAAAAAGGAGCGTTTGGTATAAAGCCTCACCTGGTAAAAAAAACACAGCCTGTAATCTTTTGATTTACAGGCTGTGTTTTTGTGGTGACCCCGATTGGATTCGAACCAATGACCCGCAGCTTAGAAGGCTGCTGCTCTATCCACTGAGCTACGAGGCCCTGAGCGGGTGCAAAGATATAAAAACATTCGAAAACTCCAGCATTTGTTGTTCCCCCCGGCTTCAAATTCCGAACCGGAACTTCGGAAACAAGCCGCTGGAGTTTCCCATTTCCGGTTGCCAGGAGAAACCGCATAGCGTTGTCCATTGCAGTAAAATACTCCGGCGCCTATATTTTTATCGTTAAACAGAGGTAAACTTTTAGCTAAACCATAAGCTTTTATGAGGTCTAAAAAAAATATACCAGGGCAACTGTAAAGCCGATAACTACCACAGCCCATCGAAGTATTTCAGGCCTGATCACAGAGGCAGTTTTGCCGCCGAATAAGCCACCGAGTATCGAACCAAAAAACATAACTAATGCTACCGGCCAGTTTACCTGCCCCGAAAAGCTGAAGTAAACAGCAGCCGAAACGTTAACACTCAACGAAATGGCTTGTTTTAACGCATTCAGTTTTACAAGGGAATCGTCAATCAGCAAGCCAAGCACAGCAAGCAGAATAACCCCAAGCCCGGCGCCAAAATATCCGCCATAAATGGCTGCAAAAAAAACCACTGAAAGCACCACGATGCTTTTTTTGCGGTGATGTGTAGACTGTTGCATATGTGCTTCCACAATTTTTTTAAGCATGGGTTGAAACGCGAGCAACAAGGTTGATACTAAAATTAAATATGGGATTAAAATGCGGAACGAATTTTCGGATGTGTTCAGCAGCAAAAGTCCGCCTGCAATGCCTCCCGCAACACCAACCGGTAATATGGTGAACAACCTTTTCCTTTGTGTAAGCAGGTCCCTGCGCTGGGCTGTAATACCCCCGAAATACCCGGGGCATAAGGCTATCGTATTTGTGATGTTGGCAGCCACCGGCGGAATGCCGATAGCCACAAGGGCGGGAAATGAAATTAAAGTTCCTCCCCCGGCTATGGCATTCACAAATCCCGCGGCAAGTGCCGCTGTTCCTGCAAGTGCCAGACTGTAGATATCCATTATTAATTAAAGTTTACAGCGCAAATGTAATTATTTATAGGGTAGGGACTAACGGATGAACGAATACCAGGCTTTCGGCTTGAGCCCGGAACCAATCTGAACTGAGCCTTTGGTTAGCATTAAAAGCTAAAAGCCATGCTAAGACCATTGCCTGTTACAGATAGGCTTATTGATTTTCCGGCTTCCTTTTTCAGGTTGTTGGCAATGGTTAAATGATTTAACGACAAAAGCCCTACTACTACACCTGCAGTTGCTACCGTAAAGCCAACCCTGCGACAAACCTGGGAAGTATGGCCATATTTTTGGACATCTTTAAAGTATGTATTAATGTTACTGCCATTCATTACCGGCGATTTTATTATTTCCGGGACAACAACTGCTGTCACCAATCCTGCTCCAATGGCCGCAAAGCTTATAGTTCCAAGTGTTTTTGCCTTTCTTAATTCATCAGCAAGCGGGTTGGGAGTAGCAGGCGAATGTTTTTGTGATTGGGTGCCGTTGAGCCAATAATCATTGTAGCCCACGCCCGATTGTATGTTTTTTACACCCAGCATCCGGCTGTATTTAACGGCCTGTTTCTTACCGGGCCAGCTGTACGAATCAACAAATGAAGTATGAACCTTTTTTACTGTCAAATCACCGTTTTCGCGGATGCAGAACTGTATTATTGAATCAGATTCGGAAATATTTAAGATCTGGCACAGGATTTCGTTACCGTCTTTCATCCGCAGGGTATCTTTGCGGCCCTGGGCAAAAGCGATGTTAATGGTGAGTACGAAGCTGAGGATAATTAAAAATTTCATAATTGTATCCAATGTTTAAGGGGTTGCGGTTGAGTGGCTTAAAGCAGTTATGGGTTATCGGGCAGAATGTAGCCGGGCTTGTGCGGGCAGCAAGCTTTTTATCCGGTTTTATTTTATATCGGTTCGTATCACAACTGTGTCGGCAATTTTGTCGTGAAGTGCTCTTTTTTTATCATCAAATAACATGGTTACAATTTCGAGCAATGACCATATAAAAAGCATTCCTGGTGGTATGAAAATCAAAATATAGCTTAAGGCTGAAAATTTAAAATTCTCAAAGTCGATGTCGCTGAACAGGATTACATTTAAAATGATGGAAGTATTTACCAGGACGATCGGTACCACTTCTCTCATCAGTGATTGGGAATAGCTAAAAGCATTTTCTGTTGCATGATCAACGACTTTCACTTTCATAATCATCTTCCCTAAGGTTTGACCATATT
>CALCJE010000389.1 GCA_937965665.1 uncultured Bacteroidales bacterium | reverse complement strand
CTTTCCCTACACGACGCTCTTCCGATCTCCTGGCTAACTCAAAAATATTCAAGGGCCATCCTCGGAAAATTTTATGGAAATACGCCTTACCATGGCTGGGAAGGCGATGAAGATGAAGGCCAGATGGGTGGATGGTTTGTAATTGCATCCATGGGCCTCTTCGAAATGAATGGAGGTGTTACTGACGACCCGTCTTTCGACCTTACCTCGCCACTCTTTGATGAGATCACCATTCACCTGGATAAAATGTACAACGGCGGTAAGCCATTCGTGATAAAGACAATAAACAATTCGGAAGTGAATGTTTATATTCAGTCGGCCAGCTTAAACGGGAAACCACTCACCGAACCCAAATTAAGATTTAAGGAAATGGTTAAAGGAGGGGAACTGGTTTTCAAAATGGGACCGAAACCGAACATGGACTGGCTGAAAAAATGATTTTAAATTTATAACCTCATCATTACAAGAAACTATCCTGCCCCGATCTGCAATGAAGAATAATTCAATGAAAAGTGTTGCGTCATTCACCTCAGTACCTGCTGAAGGTATAGGAAGAATATTCAGTACGCATCATTTCCATTGGCAGAGGTTGGTTCATGCATTCTGCCCGTGCTTAAGCATTATTGCCCTCGTTTTCAGTCTTATTCCAATCTCACTGTCAGGCCAGCCGGTAAACATTAATAACACCATTCCCAGGAAGGATACTGAAGGCAATATAATAGATGCCCACGACGGCAGGCTTATTAAATTTGGCGAAACTTATTATTTGTATGGCACGGCCTACGGAAATACTGATGGCTACGGAACCACCAATCATTTTAACTGCTATACATCCACCGATCTGGCCAACTGGACCGCTTGCGGAGATATTCTCAGCAACCCGCCAACAGGTGTATATTACCGTCCGCATGTAGCTTATAATGCCGGTACAAAGAAATATGTGCTGTGGTACAACTGGTATAAAACCTTGTGGTCGGGGCAATACGGAGTTGCCGTTTCCGACACTCCAACCGGCCCTTTTACCATTGTAAATGAAATTGTTAACATGAAATTCATAGCAAAAGGGCTGGGTGATCTTAGTCTTTTTGTTGATAATGATTCCCTGGCTTATTTAGTTTATACTACTATTTCGGATCATGTGATCACGGTTGAGAAACTGGCTCCGGATTACCTCAGTTCAACCCTCACCAACAGCGGCACTATATTGCCCAGTGCCGAAGCTTGTTCCATGTTTAAACGGAACGGGATTTATTACGTTTTATCGGATAAAATGTGCCAGTTTTGCCCCGAAGGATCAGGTGCCCAGGTTTTTATGGCTTCAAATCCGCTTGGCCCTTATTTGTACAGCAACAATATTAATAACCTTGAAAAGACTAAGTATCCGGCCTCGGCCACTATCGACGGTGACAGGAAAGGGATACTCTGGGGTACTTCAGGAGGGTGGAGCGATAATACGATTGGCTACTATCCTGATATCCTCGAAATTAGTTTCAACGCAGCGAAATCAATTAATGAAATTGATGTATTTACCTTGCAGGATAATGTTGCTAACCCGGTTGAACCCTCCGCTTCACAAATTTTTACTAAATACGGAATCACTGCTTTTGAATTACAGTATTGGAATGGAACAACCTGGCGGTTTATTTCCGGAAGCACAGTGTCGGGCAACAACCTAGTTTGGCGAAAAATAAAATTTAATGCAGTTACTACCAGCAAAATAAGAATAATTGTAACCGATGCGCTCGATAATTTTTCGCGTATTGTTGAGCTGGAAGCCTATGAAAATGGAGTGAATGTAGCCGCTAAAGTAAATGGTGGAACTGCAAAAGCATCAACGGAGTATGTGGATGCCAGCGACAATATCATTCATGCACAACAAACGCATATTGCCGAAATCCCGACCAAAACTGGTACTGCCTACTTGTGGATGGCCGATCGCTGGGGATCGGGCCCGGATGGAATTAAGGGACATGACTTCCAGTATTGGAGCAGCCCGCTGGTTTTTAACGAGGATGGTACAGTCCAGAAGCTGTCTTTTGTAAGTAATTTTAATCTGGATTTATCATCAGGAAATACTGAATTGCAAAATACTTCACATGCGCAGAATTTTAATTGTTACCTGGACGATCACTTGCAACTGGTTGTAAGTTCAACAAAAAATCAGGGCGGAATTCTCAGGATTTTGAATGTTTCCGGAGTTTCGTTACTCAGTAAACAATTAAAAATAAATGCCGGAATTCCGGTTGAAATTGACTGCAACCAATTTCCGAAAGGCGTTTATGTTGCTGTAATAGAGAATACTGATCAAAGATATACCGCAAAATTCGTAAGGTAAAATCGATATATACCTTTCGGATTATAAAAGAATACATAAGTAAACGGGAAATATTTTTACTGAGAAATAAAGAGAAACAACTCCATGAAAATAATTGCAAAACATATTACACTCGTTGCTATCTGGACTTTGTCAGTACTTTCCATTCAAGGACAAACTGCTGATTCCCTTTCTGCCAATTTCAAGAACCCGCCTGTCGCCACCAAACCCTGGGTATACTGGTACTGGATCAGCGATCATATTTCCAGAGAAGGCATTACCAAAGACCTGGAAGCCATGGCCAAAGTGGGTATTGGCGAAGCATTGATCGGAAACATTGATGAAATAAAGCAGAAAGGCGATGTTAAAGCGCTGACGGAAGAGTGGTTTCAAATGATTGAATTTGCCATTCGCGAAGGCAAACGCCTGGGTGTAAATATCGGCTTGTTTAACTCACCAGGCTGGAGCCAGTCGGGCGGGCCATGGAATACGCCGGAACATTCCATGCGTTACCTTAGCATGACGGAAACGCGGGTGAAAGGCCCCTTGAAATATTCCGCGAAATTAGCCCAGCCAACCTCACAGTTTCAGGATGTGGCCGTTTTGGCTTTTGCCGCGCCACTTAACGATGTGGATAAGTTATCGGCAATATCGTCAAAAATCAGTTCAAAGCCCGATATCAGGGATTTGATGAACGGATTTGATGATAATTTTTCAACCGAAATATACCTGCCTGTTTCCCCTTCAAAATCAGTAACCTTTGATTTTGAACAACCCACGGCCTACACCGCCCGAAGCCTTACGCTTTATCCTTCGCATGCTTCGTTCAGTGCAACATGCGAAGTGCAGTTTATGCAGGATAACGGATCGTTTAAAACAGTCAAATCCTTTAAAATTGAACGGACCAACAACAGCACCAGCGTCGGTTTTCTGCCATTTGCGCCTATATGCGAAACCTTTGAAGCCATTTCGACGAAACATTTCCGCCTGGTATTCACTAATATAAGCGGAAATGCTGGTTTTACCGAAATATCGCTTTCCGGTGCTGCCCGTGCGGAACGGTTTGCCGAAAAGCAACTGGCAAAACTCTGGCCCACACCGGCGCCCTTGTGGGATGCTTATATGTGGCCCGCTTCCGCAGAAATTGATAATGCAGCACTTGCCGTAAACCAGGAGAAAGTGATAAACATTTCGTCGAAAATGCTGCGTGATGGCACACTGGAACGGGATGTGCCTGCCGGCGAATGGATCATTCAGCGGATCGGGATGACGCCTACCGGTCAGAAAAACGCCCCGGCATCGGCAGAAGCCACCGGCCTGGAAGTGGATAAAATGAACCGCGAATGGGTTGCGGCACATTTCGATGCCTATATCGGTAAAATCATCAACCGCCTTCCGGCAACCGACCGCACGGCGCTAAAGCATATTGTAGCCGACAGTTACGAAACCGGGGCGCAAAACTGGACTGACAATTTAGCTGCCGATTTTCAACAACGTTACGGCTATGATCCGCTTCCGTATTTGCCGGTTATTTTTGGAAGGGTAGTAGGAAATGCAGGTTTATCCGACCGCTTTTTGTGGGATCTGCGCCGGCTGATTGCCGATCGTATTTCATATCAATATGTTGGTGCACTGCGCGAAAAATCAAATGAATATGGGCTCAAGCTATGGCTCGAGAACTATGGGCATTGGGGGTATCCGGGCGAATTTCTGCAATATGGCGGGCAAAGCGACGAAATAGGTGGCGAATTCTGGACCGCTGATGAGCAGGAAGGCCTGGAACTTCGTGCTGCATCGTCGGCGGCGCATGGATACGGGAAGAATATTGTACATGCCGAAGCATTTACTTCGGGTGGCCCCATGTGGAGTTTTGAACCCTGGAGCCTGAAAAAACGTGGCGACTGGGCTGCAACCAAGGGAATAAACCACTTTGTGATGCATGTGTATATTCATCAGCCTTACGACGAAAAAATTCCCGGAATCAATGCCTGGTTTGGTGTTGAATTTAATCGTCACAATACCTGGTTTTACCAATCCAAAGAGTGGATGGATTATTTGCGACGCACCCATTACCTGCTTCAGCAAGGCAAATATGTAGCTGATGTTGCCTATTTTACAGGCGAAGACGCCCCCAAAATGACCGGAATCCGCGATCCGAAATTACCCGAAGGCTACAATTTTGATTATGTGAATGCCGAAGTGATTTCAATGATGGAGGTAAAAAACGGACGATTTGTTCTGCCTGATGGAATGACATACCGTGTGTTGGTTTTACCTCCGCAAACTACCATGCGTCCTGCTGTTCTGAAAAAACTGAAAGAACTGATTGCTGCCGGTGGAATTGTTGTGGGTCCTGCTCCCGACCGCTCGCCAAGCCTTGAAAATTATCCGGCCTGTGATACGGAAGTTATGAAAATGGCACAGGAAATCTGGCAGAATTGTGACGGAACCAATGTTAAAAAGGTACAATTCGGACAAGGAACAGTTTATAACGGAACCGATTTAATAACTGTATTTAATGACTTCAGGATTTCAGCTGATCTTGGGAATATCGATCTTACGCGCCTGGCCTGGATTCACCGTTCGGCGGAAGAAGCCGAAATTTATTACATTTCCAACCAAACGGATGAAACTGTTCAGGCTTCTTCCTCATTCCGGGTGGCAGGCTTGCAACCCGAATTATGGAACCCGGTAACTGCCGGACATCGCGATTTACCTGACTTTAAATCAGAAAATGGAAAAACCGTTGTGCCACTGGAGTTTGCGCCGCGTGAATCCTATTTTATTGTTTTTAGAAAAAAAGCCACAGCTCCGGTTAAAAATCCAATCAATTTTGTTCGCAAAAAGACCATTGGCGAACTTGGCGGAGCCTGGACTGGTTACTTCGATCAGAAATGGGGAGCACCTGATTCGGCTGTTTTCGAAAAACTGGAAGACTGGACAAAGCGACCTGAAACCGGGATTAAATATTACAGTGGAACGGCCCGTTACCGTAAAGTGTTTGATGCGCCTCAATACGCAAAAAACGCTCCGGTTTTCCTCAACCTGGGAGCTTTCAACGCGCTGGCAGTGGTAAAACTAAATGGCGAATCGCTTGGTTTGGTTTGGGCCGAACCTCACCAGGTTGAAATTTCCAAATTTCTGAAAGCCAAAGGAAATGTACTTGAAATTGAAATAACCAATACCTGGAACAACCGCCTGGTGGGCGATGCCAATTTACCAGCCGAACAACGGCTTACCCATGCCACCACTTCGCCCGATGCCAATGCCCCATTAATGCCATCAGGATTACTGGGGCCGGTTATTTTGCAGGTTTCCGATCCAAAACCATATGTGCAAAAGCCTTTGATTTCGGCCGATAAACTATCATTTACAAAGCCCGGAAAAGCAGTTGTTTCCATTGCCAGCCCCACGGCTGACGCAAAAGTTTATTACACCCTGGATGGCAAAACGCCAACCGAAAAATCAAATTTATATACAAAACCTTTTGAGCTTAATGATTATTCGGTGATCTCCGCAAAGGCATTCTGTAAAGGATTGCAAGCCAGCGAAATATCCCGGCTGGAAGTGGAAGCTTCCGATCCCCGGATAAATGGCCTGCACTATGCATATTTTGAAGGCGTCTGGGATAAGATACCGGATTTTTCGGCCTTAACTCCACTGAAAAAAGGCAAAACAACTTCATTTGATCTCGCATCGTTAAAATCAGCTGAAGATCATTTTGCACTTCGCTTCTCCGGTTTTATCACCATCCCTGAAGCCGGTGACTACACATTTTTCCTGGTTTCCGACGATGGCAGCCGCTTATATGTTGATGGCAAGCAGGTAGTTGACAACGATGGCTGCCACGGAGAAACCGAAAAATCGGGAAGCATTACACTAACCAAAGGAAAACATTCCATTGGTATCGCTTACTTCGAAAACATTAATGGCGAAGCCTTGCGGTTAAGATACAGTTTCAATAATTCGATCCCGATAGAAATACCGGTGAGATGGCTGACATTTGAATAACTGAAAAATATTGAAAAATGAAAAATAACCTAGCGACTGTCCGCACACATTTCTTATTGAAAACATTTCTGCTGATTGCTGTTTCAAGCTTTTTTTGTTCAATTTATGCACAAAAATCTGGAATGGGTAAGCATGCACCCTCAAAACCAGGCGTATGCAAATTTGTGATCGAAAGCAAAACCAGGTATCAAACCATCGATAATTTTGGGGCATCGGATGGATGGAGTATGCAGTTTATTGGTTTATGGCCCCGGGAAAAACAGGCTAAAATGGCCGATTGGTTGTTCAGTACTGATAATGATAGTAAAGGGAATCCGAAGGGTATCGGTTTGTCGCTTTGGCGTTTCAATATAGGCGCCGGAAGCACCGAACAGGGTAAAGCGAGTGGTATTGATGATGTATGGCGTCGCTCGGAGTGTTTCCTGTTGCCCGATGGAACTTACGACTGGAACAAGCAAAAAGGTCAGCGCAATTTTATGCAATTGGCCCGGCAGCGCGGAGTTGACCAGTTTCTTGGTTTTATTCTTTCTGCGCCAGTTTACTGGACACAAAACGGCCTGGCCACCAACACCGGACGCGGCGCAACTTTCAACCTGAAAGAAGATCGCTACGATGATTTTGCAAGGTTTATGGCCGATGTGGTCCAGGGTGTTGAAAAACATGACGGGATTAAAATCGACTACATCTGTCCTTTTAACGAACCCGACGGTCATTGGAACTGGTCAGGCTCAGGGCAGGAGGGAACTGCAGCCACCAAATACGAAATGGCAAGGACTGTGCGCTTAACCGGTAATGAATTCAGGGAACGGAAAATCGACACCAAAATCCTGGTTTCCGAATCCTTCGATTACAACTGCATGTACCGGACACACCCATTTACAAAACCCGACCGTGGTTACCAGATACAGTCGTTTTTTACACCCGACAGCACCGATGCATATATCGGCAATGTACCCAATGTTCCCCGCCTCATGGCTGCACACAGCTATTGGACCAATACACCGGTTACTGATCTGCGATCAATTCGTATGGAAATGGGCAATGTGTTGAAAAAGAACAATGTGCGTTATTGGCAAACTGAGCTGTGTATCATGAGCAACGATCACGAAATTGGCGGTGGCGGTGGAAAAGACTTAAGTATGAAAACTGCTTTGTATGTTGCCCGTGTTATTCATCACGACCTGGTTTATGCCAATGCCTCTGCCTGGCAGTGGTGGCGTTCGGTAGCAAACGGCGATTACAAAGATGGGCTTATATATGCTTCGCCTGATATCACTGGTCTGGATGGATCGTTCACCGATTCGAAACTGATGTGGACCCTGGGAAACTATAGCCGGTTTATCAGGCCGGGCGCTGTACGCTTAAGCGTTATGGCCTATGATAAAGAAGGTAAACAGGTTGAAGAAGGAGATACAGATCCCTATGCATTAATGGTTTCTGCATACGAAAATACCGACCGAACCCCGATTGTGGTCGTAATTAATTACCAGGATCAACAAAAAGAATTTGATCTGGCCTGGCAGGGTAGGAGTGTAAGCAAATGGAAGCCTTATCTGACTTCTGATAATCCCGGCAGCAACCTGGAACTGCAGCAAAATGTGGCATATGGTACCAAAATGATAGTACCTGCCCGTTCAGTGGTTACCTATGTTGGTGTAAAATAAATGATTAAATATCAGTATCTTAAACTTAAAAATTCAACATGATGAAACGACCGGCGAAATATATTTTTATCCTTTTGTTGTTGGCAAACTGGTTTACATTAGAGGCCCAGGAAAATTCTGATCCTAACCTGAAATGCTGGTTTACTTTTAACAACTACACCAAAGGATCGGAAACAATTACTGATTTGAGTGGCAATAACATTGAGGCTACCCTTAAAAACGGTGCCGCCATTACAACCAATATGGGTGTTGACGGCGTTCTTGACCTCGGAAATACCAATGGGTTCCTCGACCTGGGTGCCCTTTTCGGGAGTAAAGTTCTGAGTGAACTAAACGACTTTACCATTTCAGTTTTTGTGTTCATTACACCCGAGGCGGTTATTTCCGGCAACGGGAACTTTGTCTTTTCCTTTGGTAATTCCGAAAAAATGGCAACCGACGGCAATGGATGCATGTTTTTTTCGGCCAAAAATAGCCGCTATGCGATCAGTTTAACCCATTGGGCCGGCGAACAGGGAGTTGAAACCGGCTTGCCCATGGAAAAAGGTAAATGGAAACACCTGGCCATCAGCTATCAATCTGCAATAAAAACTGCCAGGATATTTATTGATGGAAAAATGATTGCTTCGGCATCAAATATTTCCATAGCTCCTAAATCACTGGGTACACCGGCTTATAATTTCATAGGCAAATCGTCGTATGCATTAAATGGAGATGCTTACCTGGCGAAAACCTTTATCGATGAGTTTCGCCTTTATAATGTTGCCCTTGCAGAGGACCAGATCATACAACTCGGGGCAACCGTAGGTGATTTAAATACATCCTGGTTCCAGTCCCAAATCAACACATTCCTGGCATCGTTGGAGATTAAAGACGGGCAAAGTATCAGCACGAACCTTGTACTTCCTTTGTCAGCTGATGGAATTTCGGTATCATGGAGTTCTTCAGCGCCTGAAACCATCTCAAATACAGGTGTTGTTGTTCGCCCGGTATTTGGTTCGCAACCAACAGGTGTAACACTCACAGCTACAGCCGTTAAAGCAGGTATAACTGTGGTAAAAGAATTTCACCTTACGGTTATCCCATATGCTTCGGATGAGATTTCTGTGAACCTGGATGCAGAGAACCTGGTGCTGAAAGGGAACCTGGATAACCTGCGTTCGGATCTTACCTTGCCCTTAACTGGTAACGAAGGTTCTGTGATAAGCTGGACTTCGGGTAACCCTGGCATCATAACCCATGACGGTAAATTATTATACTTGCCCGAGAACGGAACCGGCACCACCGATGTTACCCTAACAGCCACCATTTCGAAAGGGAACTCAAGCCTTACACGTGAATTTAACATCAAAGTTGCAGAAAAGGAAGGAATGGATGCTTACCTGTTTGTGTACTTCACCGGGAATTCACAAAGTGAGGAAGCAATTCGGTTTGCCCTAAGCGATAATGGGTTTAATTATAAAGCATTGAATAACAACCAGCCAATACTCGATTCAAAAAAAATCAGTTCGACGGGTGGTGTACGCGATCCTCATATCTTGAGGAGTGCCGACGGAAAGACATTTTACATGGTTGCCACCGATATGTTATCGTCTCTGGGCTGGAATTCGAACAGGGCAATGGTTTTAATGAAGTCGAGCAACCTCACCGATTGGCAAACCGCCGTAGTGAATATTCAGAATAGCTTTCCGGGTTATGCTGATTTACTAAGGGTATGGGCGCCACAAACCATTTTTGATGTTGAAAAGGGCAAATACATGATTTATTGGTCGATGAAGATCGGTAACGAACCGGATAAAATCTATTTCGCGTATGCCAACCCAACCTTTTCCGCGTTGGAAACAGCACCTCAGCTGTTATTTGCACTTCCTGACGGTACTTCCTGTATTGATGCCGATATTGTGTACCAGGGTGGACAATACCATTTGTTTTTTAAAACAGAAGGGTCTGGAAATGGTATTAAAAAGGCTGTTTCGGACAGACTGACAAGTGGTTACGTGATATATGATAAATATCTTCAGTCGACTACCAACCCTGTTGAAGGTGGTTGTGTATTCAGGATTTACGATACCGATACCTGGTTATTGATTTACGATATGTATATGAATGGTGCATACCAGTTTACACAAAGCAATGACCTTACCCATTTTTCAGCTGTAACCCGGCCGGTTTCATTCGATTTTACCCCGCGCCATGGAACAGTTATCCCGGTAACCAAAGCTGAGGCCGATACTTTGATTCAAACCTGGGGTGGTACAACCACCGGTGAAATACAGCCTGTTAAAAAAGCCGGGGAAAAAAGGAATGTGATCTCGACAGCCTATTACCGGATTGATGGAAAGCAGGTAAAAAAAAACGAAACATTCAATAAAGGACTTTTACTGGTCATTACCACGTATGATAACGGAACAGTAAGCGCCGAAAAAATCTTTACCCGCTGATGCCTCGTTTGGATAGGGCGGACACTAAAATACAATTGAAACAGAAACAATAAATCCTGAAAAAATGAACTCAAAAAATACAATTATTGCAGCTATAATATTACTGCTCACTCTTGCAGCAAGTGCCAAACCCCAATTTGGGAATGCTGTTAAGTTTAACGACAACTGGCGGTTTATGTTGTCGGATGTAAAAGAAGGCGCAAAACCCGATTTTGATGATTCCCGCTGGCGCATGCTCGACCTTCCGCACGACTGGAGCGTGGAAGGACTTTACAGCCCCGACAGGGCCAGTTGTACAGGGTATTTACCCGGTGGTATTGGTTGGTACCGAAAAACTTTCGATGTTCCCGAAAGTGAAAAAGACAGGAAAGTATTTATTTATTTCGAAGGTGTTTACACCAAAGCGAAGTGTTTATCAACGGAACATCGGTAGGAAAGCGGCCGAACGGGTACATATCGTTTATGTACGATCTGACCCCTTTTATCAAATTCGGGCAGAAGAATGTGATTTCGGTACGTGTTGATCACTCGCTGGAGCGGGATTCGCGATGGTATACAGGCTCAGGAATATACCGTGATGTTTACCTGGTTTATGCTTCGCCTGTGCATATCGATTTGTGGGGCGTATACTTTAAAGCCACTACAATTACAGATAAAAAAGCAGATATTTCAATTGAAACCACTCTTAAAAACGAGTTGCAGGCAGCTGCCGGTATCCAGATTTCGTACGAAATTACCGATCCGGTTACGGGGAAAACCCAGGTAGCATTGTCAAAAAAACTCAAGGTGGATGCGAACACAAAAGCTTCTTTTGTACAGAATATCGCCATTACAAGTCCAAAACGCTGGTCGCTGGAGCAGCCCAATCTTTATACGTTGAAAACCATCGTGAAGCAGGACGGAAAAATTATTGACCAGAATGAACAAAAAATCGGGATCCGGGCACTCACATTTGACGCCAATAAAGGATTTGCGCTGAATGGTGCCTGGACAAAAGTGAAAGGTGTTTGTATCCATCATGATGCAGGATGCCTGGGTGCTGCCGTTCCGCGCGAAGTATGGAAACGCAGGTTAATCAACCTTAAAGCAATGGGGTGTAATGCTATACGGCT
>CALCJE010000388.1 GCA_937965665.1 uncultured Bacteroidales bacterium | reverse complement strand
GGTTATGTTTACGATCCCGACGGAATCAGCGGTGAAAAAATCAACTACATGCTCGAACTCCGTGCTTCGAACCAGGATATCGTAAAACCTTATACCTACGAGTTCCCGAATGCACAGTTTGTTCAGGGTAAACGTCCATGGGAAGTAAAATGCGATATCGCATTACCATGCGCAACCCAAAACGAACTGGGTAAAGAAGATGCACTTACCCTGGTGAAAAACGGATGTATCTGCGTTTGCGAAGGTGCTAATATGCCTTCAACTCCTGAGGCTATCGAAATTATCCAGGAAAACAAAATTATGTTCGCTCCTGGTAAAGCAGCCAACGCCGGTGGTGTTGCTACTTCGGGTCTCGAAATGAGCCAGAACTCAATGAAACTGAACTGGACTGCAGAAGAAGTTGATCAGAAACTGCACCAGATCATGAAAAATATCCATACCGCTTGCGTTAAATACGGAACCGAGCCCGATGGTTATGTAAACTACGTAAAAGGCGCCAACATAGCCGGCTTCCTCAAAGTGGCCAACGCTATGCTCGACCAGGGCGTTCTGTAATAGTCTTTCGATTAGAGAGAGTTAATTTAAAAAAGAAAACCACCTGTAAAAGGGTGGTTTTTTTATTTTGTGATGTTTCTTCAGCATATGATCCAATTGATGATATACAAAAAGCCACAGAATACACATTCAACTTCGTGGGAACAAAATCATCTGTGAGAATTTGTGTGCAATCCCTGCCCGATGCAGGCGGGTGTTATAAACAGTGGACTTGTTATCAGAATAACTTTGCCTGCTCATAGTTAGGAGCCGATACGGCAGAGGCTGTATTTTCTGATACTACAAATTCACCGGTAATATGGAAAACCTGCGACTCCCTGTGCCTCGATGCAATTGAAACATGCGTATTCCCGGCATGCTTTTTAAAAAGTTTTTCAACAAGCTGTGGATTATTATTATCCTGCGAGAGATGCGAAAGCAACACATGGCTCATAAATGCAGGCCTGTGTTTTATAAAAAGCTCAAGTGACTGATGATTCGATAAATGGCCGTGATCGCTTTTAATCCGGGCTTTCAGGTACACCGGGTACGAACCATTTTCAAGCATCTCCTCATCGTAGTTTGCCTCGAGGAAAGCTGCATGACATTTACTGAAATTGCGGATTACATGTTCGCAGGCTGAGCCAATGTCGGTCATCACACCTATTGTAATTCCATTGCCGCTCACGGTGAAACTGAAGGGCTCAGAGGCATCGTGCAACTTGGGAAATGGATTTATACTTAACCCGCCTATCGCAATCTCCTGGTAGGGCTCAAAATGCTTTACAAGTTCATCATTAAGTTTCCACTTGCTATAAACGTAAGTATGAGCCGAAATATAAACCGGGATCCGGTGTTTCCTCGCGATAGCCGAAGCGCCCCGGGTATGATCGAGATGCTCGTGCGTGATAAACACCGCTTTAACCTTTTTAATGGATAAGCCCGAGCGATTTAACCGGATTTCGGTTTCCCTGCATGATAAGCCGGCATCAACAAGCACAGCTTCGTGCTGGTTACCTACATAATAGCAATTGCCATTGCTTCCGGAGTTTAACGATAAAATACTTAGCGACATGTTGAGTGCAAAGAAACTGAAAATTTGGCTCTTATTTTTAATTGTTCATAAAAGAAGTAATGCCCGTTATGCGAAACAAACTTCAGGTTGATTAGTTTATAATTTATAATACAGCAGGTTCAGAAGCCTGATTTAAAACAAATCCTTGCATTTTACACCAGCTGAGCGTAATTTTAACCGGGGTGTTAAAACTACGGGATGATATAAAAACTGATAACAGCAGCCACCATTTATGAATGAACCGAACAGAACCCAGGAATTCGATAAATCAGTCCGCAACAAGTTTAATATTTACAACAGCCTGTTCCTGAACCTGCCGTTCCAGGGAATCAGCAATGTGGGCATGCTTTTGCCATTGCTGCACCATGTTTGCGAAAAAGGACTTGAGTCGGGAAATGATCCGGGGCAGATTATGGATTCTTTTTTCAGCATGCATACCTCATTCAACAGCGAGGAGGAGAAGATAGATTTTATGTTCAGGGTTATTCAGTATGTTGAAAGACAAATTGTTTTGTTCGATAGTGTTGAAGATGCCGCTTTTAACGACCTGGAAAAATATGCAAACCATGTGATGCTGAAGGACTTTTTTCATATGGTTGATGGTAAAAAGACAGGAGAAAATATCTCGGAGAAATTGTCGCATTTTGGCACCAGGCTGGTTTTTACCGCTCATCCAACGCAGTTTTACCCGCCACAGGTGCTCGATATTATCAGCAAACTCCGATCACTGATCACTGAAAATGACATTAATGGCATCGATATTACCTTGCAGCAGCTTGGGCTTACGTCGCTTATCAATACAAAAAAGCCAACACCATCCGACGAAGCACGGAACATCATTTACTTCCTCCGAAACATTTATTACAAAGCCGTTGGCGAATTATTTTCGCATGTCAAACAGGATATCCGTAACCCCCATTTCGGGAATTACAATATCTTAAAACTCGGTTTCTGGCCGGGTGGCGACAGGGATGGAAATCCTTTTGTAACTGCCGAAACTACCATGCAGGTGGCCGACGAGTTGCGTATGAACCTGATGAAATGTTATTATGCCGATTTCAAAAACCTGCGGCGAAAGCTAACCTTCCGCGAAATTGAAGATACCCTTGCTGCAGTGCAAGCTAAGCTTTATCCCAGCATGTACGATTCCGGAAAAACAATCAGCTTTGAAAATATCATTCAACCCTTGCTGGCTATAAAATCGGTATTGGTTGAAAAATACAATAGCTTATACCTGGATGAACTGGACAGCCTCATGGATAAAGTGAATATTTTCAAGACTCATTTTGCGGCCCTGGATATCCGACAGAACCACGATGTGCATTACCGAACCATACAGGAAATCCTGAAAAAAGCCGGTTATATCAAACAAAGCCTTTCCGAACTCAGTCAGGGTGAACTCACCGGCATATTGTTGCACAAAAACATACAGATACATCCTGACCTATATCCTGACGAACTGGTGAAAGATACCATCGTTAATATTGCGCAACTGAAGCTGATACAGGAGAAAAATGGCGAAGAGGGTTGTAACCGTTATGTAATCAGCAATTCGGAGGATGTTTTTTCGGTACTCTTTGTTTATGCGCTTTTCAGATGGTGCGGCTGGGAGACAGAGAATTTAACATTTGATATCATCCCGCTTTTCGAATCGATGGAAGGCATGAAAAATGCCCCAGGCATCATGCAGCAGCTTTTTGAAATTCCTGAATATTACGCCCACCTCGGGCGCCGAGGCAAAACACAGACCATGATGCTGGGCTTTTCGGATGGTACCAAGGACGGCGGTTTCCTGATGGCAAACTGGTCAATTTTCAAAACCAAGGAAAACCTCACAGCCGTATGCAACCAGTATGGCGTAAATGCTATATTCTTCGATGGCCGCGGCGGTCCGCCGGCGCGAGGTGGAGGCAAAACACACCGCTTTTATGCTGCGCAAAGCCCCCGTATAGCCAACCACGAAATACAACTCACCATCCAGGGGCAAACCATTACCAGCACTTATGGAACCAAGGAACACTTTATCCATAACTGCGAGCAGTTGCTCACGGCAGGGCTTTCGAATAAATATTTTGCAAGTGAAAACGAAATAAGCGAAATATCGCGGAAATTGCTTGACAGGTTATCAGAAATAAGCTTTCGAAAGTATGCAGAACTTAAGAATCACAAACTTTTCCTGCCTTACCTGCAATATAAAAGCACGCTCAGGTATTACAACCAGGCCAATATCGGGAGCAGGCCGGCAAAACGCGGAAACGACAAAAAACTCGAATTTAAAGACCTCAGGGCCATACCCTTTGTGGGTTCGTGGAGCCAGCTGAAGCAAAATATTCCCGGATTTTTTGGCATGGGTACTGCGCTTAAAACCCTGGTGGATGAAGGCAAGACGGAGCAACTTGTGGAATTATTCCGTAAAGTTCCATTTTTTAAAGCATTGATCCTTAACAGCATGATGTCGCTCTCGAAAAGCAATTTCAACCTGACGGCTTATTTTGCAAAAGATCCTGTGTACAGGGATTTCTGGCAAATACTTTTTGATGAATACAGGCTTTCGAAAGAAATGGTATTGCTGATCTCCGGCTACAATATACTGATGGAAGAAGAACCTGTAACGCGCAATTCCATTGATATCAGGGAAAATATCGTGCTGCCGCTGCTGGTAATACAACAATATGCACTTCAAAAAACCGAACTCCGGAATGAATACCTGGAGATTTACGAGAAAATCGTTCAGCGGTCGTTGTATGGAAATATTAATGCGAGCAGGAATTCGGCCTGAGTAAGAAGATGCGAAACGGCGATGGGGCGAAGGGCGATGGGTGATGGGAAGAAGGGCGATGGGAAGAAAGGTGATTGTGTGTTCCGGTTTATGAAAAAACCCGGGGCTGAACCAGGTAATGCTGAAGGACATCCATGCAAAGTTGAAAGCCAGCCTTGTATTGGTTAAAGAAAGCATTGCATTAAAATGGAAAGCGATTCATTGGCAAAGGAAAGCGGTTCATTGATAAAGGACAGCAATTCATTGGCAAAGGAAAGCGGTTCATTGATGAAGGAAAGCAGTTCATTGACAAAGGAAAGCAGTTCATTGGCAAAGGAAAGCAGTTCATTGGCAAAGGAAAGCAGTTCATTGGCAAAGGAAAGCAGTTCATTGACAAAGGAAAGCAGTTCATTGACAAAGGAAAGCAGTTCATTGACAATGGACAGCAAATCATTGGCAAAGGAAAGCTGTTCAATTACAAAGGACAGCAGTTCATTAACAAAGGAAAGCAGTTCAATGGAAAAAGAAAGCTGTTCAATTACAAAGGAAAGCAGTTCAATTACAAAAGACAGCGTTTCAATTTCAAAAGACAGCGTTTCAACACATAATGAAAGTCTTGCAATACCAAAAGACTGCATTGCAATTATAAATGTGCGAATGGCTATTTTGAAGGAAAATAATGAAAGCTAAACCGACAATACCAGAATTTCGGCGCAAATAAGAAAGCCTGAAGCGTGTAATTTATTTCATCAGAAAATTTAACTGATTTTTATTTTCCATTTAAATTGTGCTTATATTCGTGGTGCTAAACAGCAAACGTTCAGATAAATAATTCAGTTATTAATTTTTCAAATAGTAATTTTATGAACACTAAAGACGAAGCTCGACTGAGCATGTACCAAGCGGTAATTGATTTCCTGAAAAAGAATGCAGCGATTACCGGACCACTCCCACAATTCGCAGTTATATTTACATTACTCGAACAAAACCTGGGTAAATTAGTACAATTGGGCCAGGAATTAAGCAGCAACCGTAGCGGTATTACTGTCAGCAAAAATGAGCAGCAGGCAGATATTGAATTACGTTCGGCAAGCCTTTCGGGAAAGCTGGTTGCCTATGCAACACTCGAAAACAATAACGAACTGCTGTCGCTTGTTAAGCTTACCAAATCGACGCTGAAACGGAGCAAGGACAACGAGCTGGTTGCCCATACGCTGAAACTTTGCGATGCAGCTGAAGCCCACTTGCCCGACCTGGCAGCTTACCTGGTAACACAGGACGAAATAACCGCATTAAGGGATTTATGCGCTTCGTTCCTGGTTATATTACCCAAGCCCGGCGAAACCAAAAAGGACAAAGCCGGAGTATTACAGTCGTTTAAAAACCTGCTGAAAGATACAGATGCCCAGCTGGCGAAACTGGATGTTGTGATGCAGATTGTACGGTATACCCAAACCGAATTTTATGATCGCTATACCAGTTCGCGGAGTATTGTAAATACGGGGGCACGTAAGCTGGCCCTGAAGTGTAAGGTAACTGACGCACGAACTGGCCAGGGGCTAACCGGCGCCAACGTGATTTTTGAACCCGGAAACGGAACAAATGCAAAGGCTATGTCGGGACCGGATTTGACAAAAGTTGTAAAAATAGCCTCTGCAAAAGGCGGAATTAACTTTAAAACCATGCCGGCCGGCACCTATGTGGTAACGGTAAGCAAGGAGGGTTATGTTCCGCAAACCGCTACCGTGTATGTAAATGACGGTGAATTAACCTCGGTTAACGTTGCTTTACAGCCCGTGTAGCCCAACCAAAAAGCTGAACGCTTGCTGGCCTCTCCTGCTCACACGGGAGAGGTTTTTTGTTTGAGGGCCGGAGGTTAGAAACGGGAGGTAGCGAGGATGCCGGGCCTTAATAATTATTATTTTTATTTTTTGCCTGAGTGAAATAACGGATAAAGTGGCATATATTTGTTGCTATAAACTAGTTATGCCTCATGCTGGTACGTTAAAGGGACATAGTTTACAAAGTTAAAGGGACATAGTTTACACTTTTTGAGACGTAATTTGATAAAAAAATCAGATTGCTATGCCTTGGAAAGAAACAACAACTATGGATCAAAAAATTGAATTTATTTGTGAATGGAGAACAGGAAAGTATTCCATTACTGAACTATGTAAAACCTTTGAAATATCACGTCCAACAGCATATAAGTTGATTCACAGGCTTGAAACATATGGCATTGAGGGATTTAAAGACAAAAGTAAATCTCCCAATAACCATCCTAACAAAACCAAAGATAGTGTAGTACAGAAAATCATTGAATTAAAGGAAAAACACAAACTGTGGGGAGCTAAAAAAATTAGAAAACTGTTGTTTAACGATTGCGATGTGGAAGATATCCCAAGTATAGTAACAGTTCACAACATTCTCTCAAGACATGGTTTTGTAAAGCAGCAGAAACGCTGTAGAAGGGTCAAACCTGTTTATCCGATATTCGACCCGAAGGAGTGCAATGAAGTCTGGAGTGCAGATTATAAAGGTAAATTCTATATGGGGAATAAAAAGTACTGCCATCCATTGACTATCGCTGACTCAAAAAGTCGGTTTTTATTCACGGCCAAAGGGCATTACAGGGAAAATTATAAAGATGCAAAAGCAGAGTTTACCAAGGTGTTTAGAAAATACGGCATCCCCAAACAAATACATACCGATAATGGCAGCCCATTTGGAGCTGTGGCAGCAATACAACGATATACCAGGCTTTCATACTGGTTTATAGACCTAGGTATTTTGCCGGTGTTTTCCGACCCGGCATACCCGGAGCAAAACGGCCGACATGAACGCATGCACCGCGACCTTAAGGCTTCATGCGCCTCACCTTCCAGCTTTGATATGAAAGCCCAGCAGCGCAAGCTTAACCACTTTGTAAGGGAATACAATCAGGTTCGGCCGCATGAAGCCTTAGGAATGGAAACTCCTGCTTCAGTACATAAGTTCGCTACAAGGTCATTTCCAGAAAAAATCACTGAATATGAGTACGACTCCGATATGCAAATAATGAAGGTAACACAGAATGGATCAATTAGATGGAAGACCTATTACTGGATTTATTTAACCGCTTCGTTAAAGGGAAAATATGTAGGAGTACAAGAAATGGGCAATGGAATTTGGAGAGTATATTATAGAAACGTATTTTTAGGTTTCTTTGATGAAAAGAACATAAGAAAAAAACAAGTATCAATAAGGCTAAGTCAAAATTTAGTGTAAACACTAATCTTTAACTTTTGTAAACCATGTGCCTTTACGAACATGCTAAGAAAATCGACAGCATACCAAATGACAGGAAAAATGATTAAATTTGTAACCTAAAATACAAGGAATAAGAATGAAAGAAAAACTTACAATAGACAAACTAAAAGCTGAAGCCAAAGCATTTTGCATCGCTGAATCGAAAATTCAAAATAAGTCACTTTTTGGGGTAACTGACGGAAAAGCAGTAGGGACACATATCGAACATAAGTTTCAAGAGCAATTAAACTCAAAATACAAAACAACAATTGGTTCATCTGCAAATGGAATTGATTTACCATCTGACGACATACTTACAGATATTAAGGTTACTTCAATAAAGCAACCACAATCATCTTGTCCGTTTAAAGATGCTAAACAAAAGATTTTTGGACTTGGGTACAACCTACTTGTTTTTGTTTACGACAAAATAGATGACCCCAAAACAAAAACAGCTAAACTTGATTTTGTTAGTTGCTCATTTATTTCAAAAGAACGGACAGCCGATTATACTACAACTTATCGTTTACGTGAAATGGTTAAGGATAAGGCTAATGTTGAAGATATTGTTGCATACTTGAACGATAAAAATATTCCAGCCGATGAAATAACTCTAAATCAGTTAGCAAAACAAATTCTGAAAACACCGCCAGTTCAAGGATATTTGACTATTTCAAACGCTTTACAATGGCGAC
>CALCJE010000387.1 GCA_937965665.1 uncultured Bacteroidales bacterium | reverse complement strand
AACGAGAAGTCTGTATTCATTTCATCCAGGGCAATCCCTCCAACCGATGATATTGCTTCATCGATAGGGCGCAAAGAAAGTACCGGCAACTGAATCTGTTTGAGGCTGCCGGCAAAAAGCTGGGGTGAAAGAAATGTTTCGCGGCTGGTAAAGGCTTTAATAACTGAAAGTTGTGTATGGTTCAGGTTAAAAATATCAGCGTAATTTTTTGTACGTGCTGATGATTTCCCGGCAACTTTCGCCGCCAGTTGCTCCCCGGTATTGAACGGTTTCAAATCGAGCATGATGTTTACAGGCATTCCTGAATTCAGCGATTTGCGTATTTCGGGCACAAGCGGGTATATAACATTACCTTCGAGACCGTATTCAGTAATTACAGCTTCGCCTTTGCGGTAAACGCCGTTCACCGATACACCCACATTTTTAAGTGGTTTGCCGGCGTGGTTTGCTTTAATATTTTCGGGCCAGTGAATATGAATGCCGCAATTCGATGATTGAAATGGCAACGTTTTTATGCCTTGCATTTCGAAATACTTCAGCCAATCACCGGTGGAACCGGTAACCGGCCAGGAAGCACCTCCAAGCCCAAAAATGAAATAATCGGCATTAACACTGATTTTGTTCCTGCCACTTTTGAAATTCAGCGTTTTGGCTTCGCCAAACCCGCTAAACTCATGTTTCAGATAAAACGTTACGCCCTGGTTTACCAGTTTTTGTTTAATTTTCTTTAATACTTCGGCAGGAGTAATGCCTTTATCAGGAAAAATCCGGTTACTGGTTCCCGCATATGTTGGTATTCCCAGCTGCAACAGCCATTCCCGCAATGCTGACGAATCGAAATCACAGATGGCTTCTTTTAAAAAGCCGGAAGGTGTGTATTCCGAAGCCAGGCTTTCGCCTTTTAACCCATTGGAAATATTAAGTCCTCCTGAACCGGCAACCAGGAACTTCTGCCCTGGTGCTTTCTCTTTTTCATATATCCTTACCTGGTGAAACGGACTTAAAACATCAGCCGCCATTAAGCCAGCCGGACCGCCACCGATAATTACTATTTGTTTAGGTTGCATGGATGAGGATTAAGGGATTTCAAAGGTTTCAGCGGTACAAGAAATTCAAAGGGTTCAAAAGTTTCAGGGTCATTGCGAGGAGGTACGACGAAGCAACTGGTTTCTGGTTTCTTCATCATCCCCTGGTATCAATTCACATGTTGCGAAGCAATATTTTTCACCCTTCGCCCTTCTCCCATCGCCTTTCGCCCTTCTCCCCTCCATTTTCCCAAAAACAACATCACTCTTCCGAAGGAATATTTCTTTTCTCAAAATGCTTCGAATCGCCCCATTCGCCGAAGCCGATTTCGTCGCCGGCCATATGAATACGGGCTTCGAGACAAGTGCGGCATTCGCTCGCATCCTCATCAAGGCAGGGTTTATCCTCATAGAGCAGGTAGTCTTCGCGGTACTTCACGGGTGTAAGATTGGGCATAATAATGTTGGCGCCAACCTTAAGTGCCTTTTCGCGTCCTTGTTTATCGATAGCCTGCATGGCCGTAGTAGCAGCAATATTGATATCTTTCATCATAATACGCAGCAGGGCAACCATTTTAAGTGAAACATCGAAACGTTCCTTTTTCGGCCACAGCAAATCTTTATATTGAAAAAGCGGAGTATCTTCATGCTCTATGAAAGGTCCCATCCCAACCATATCCACATCCAGCTGTTTCAGGAAAAGCAGGTCGTTTGCCAGGTGCCCTATGGTCTGAAAAGGTAGCCCTATCATAACTCCAGAACCAACATTATAGCCAATTTCACGTAAAGTTTTCAGGGCATTGATGCGGGTATCGAAATCATGTTTCTTGTTGTTGGGATGAATTTTATAATACAACTCTTTGTCAGAAGTTTCGATGCGTATCAGGTAACGATGTGCCCCGTTAGCAAACCACTCGCGGTAAGTGCGCTCATCCTGCTCGCCCATGGAAAGGGTAATTCCCAGTTTGCCGTCGGAAAGATCTTTTATTTTTTTCAACAATTCCGAAACGGTGCTCACAAATTGCTTATCACAACGTTCACCCGATTGGAGCACCATTGATCCATAACCATTTTCGAGGGCAAAACGGGCAGCTTCCAGCACTTCGTCCTCAGTAACCATATAGCGTCCGGGTAAAGGATTTCCGGCCCTTATACCACAGTAAAGACAATTTTTCGAACATATATTCGAGAGCTCCACCAGTCCGCGGAAATAGACTTTGTTGCCGACAAATTGCTTTTTTATTTCGGCAGCACGGGCAAAAACAGCGGTTTTATCCGGCCCGGTCGCATTCAGCAGTTGCACCAGTTCGTCATGGGTAAATTCGTCGTGGAGTAACAAATTTTCTATATTTTGCGGCATCTGATTGATTCGATAATTTGGCTACAAAAATAATACGAATTCACGTACCAAATTGAGAATTCAAGCCGGTTGGCAGCCTAGGATAAAAAGGACAACGTTCAAGCTGTTTAAATTTATAGCATGCCTGGAATACCAGATCAAAATAAAAAAGGCTACCCAAAGGCAGCCTATTGTTTTTAAGGGTGGAAGATGGGGCTCGAACCCACGACCTTCGGAACCACAATCCGACGCTCTAACCAGCTGAGCTACGTCCACCATGTTCGATTGAGGGTGCAAAAGTAAACTATAATTTTGAAATTTAAAAGTGTTGACAAAAAAATTGCTTCTTTAGCATTTAAACACATTTGCAATGCTACAATTTTAATAGATTTGCATGTATTGACGGCAGACCAGGATGATTTCACAAACAGAAACTACGAAGTTAATGAATAAAATACCAACGGATTATTTTCCTGGTTTATACCGCCTTCAAATGTCGTAAAACAGGCAACACATATCAATTACCTGTTAAATTAAAGTATGAACTTCCTGAACCATCCACCTTACCTCCTACGCCTTACACATTACATCAAATCCCAAACAACCTCATACTCCCAAAAATCCAAAAACAACATAAAAAAAACACAAATATGGCCGATATTATTGACTACAAAATTATGGGCGACGATATGCAGATCGTTGAAATTGAACTTGATCCTTCAGAAGGCGTACGTGCCGAAGTGGGTGCTATGATGTTTATGGAAGAAGGAATCCGTATGGAAACAGGAACCGGCGGTGGCATTTTCAAGGGACTGAAACGCATGCTCACCGGTGATGGTTTTTTTATCTGTACCTTTTACAATTCGGCAAATGTAAAACGCTGTGTTTCCTTTGGTGCGCCATACCCTGGCAAAATTATAGCCCTCGACCTGCAACAGGTTGGCGGTACTTTCATTTGCCAGAAAGATTCATTTCTGTGTGCAGCCAATGGAATTGACATTGATATAGCATTTACCAAACGAATGGGAGCCGGTTTGTTTGGCGGCGAGGGCTTTATCCTTCAGCGGTTAAGCGGCGACGGACTGGCTTTTGTGCATGCCGGCGGAATGATCATAAAACGTGAACTACGGCATGGGGAAACCCTCAGGGTTGATACCGGCTGCATTGTTGCCATGGCTCCCAGTGTTGATTATGACATTCAGTTTGTAGGAGGTTTCAAAAATGCACTTTTCGGTGGCGAAGGTATGTTCCTGGCCAGCCTCACCGGACCAGGTACCGTTTACCTGCAAAGCCTGCCATTATCAAGGCTTGCAGACCGCATTGTATCCTCATCGCATGGCAGTCGTGAAGAATCGCGCGGAATTGGCGGAATTGGTGGCGACATTCTGGGCGGATTGCTGGGTGGCGACAGGAAATTTTAACGATCGCCGGCTTTTCATTTATCTAAAAACTGATACTTTTTGTTTCTCCGGAAAAAATTATACCAAAATTCAGGGTCGCTGAGTAAGCTGGCCTGGAAACGTTTTTGCCGGAACAAACCCGCGTTTTCATCGCTGCTTTTTATCGGATTTGTAACGTTAACAGCTATAACAGGGTATTGGATTACGCCCGATAAAACTCCGATGGTGAACGAACAGAACCTGCTGCTTGCCACGCTGAAACCCGGAACTGCTGTTAAGGTTTTAAAAGTTTATAAAAACCAGGATATCCCCGAACGTAATATCTTTTACCGCCTGCTTTACGGGCAGGAAAACCCTTTCAGGGAATATGCATTCTCAAACATCAGGTTTTACGCCGATTCGGTAATAATAACTGAATATAGTAAAGATGCATCAGGGCCTGAACTGAAGTTTCACCTGGCCGAAGTAGCCTACCCGCTGAACAATGATCTTAAAATTTTAAAAACAGGCAAGCAACTGCATTTTATAACCCGAAAAGGAAAAAGAGTTGATATTTCCATCGCTGACATGCGTACACTGGTAAACAGGCAAAATATAACAACAAAAACTTTTTGGCTGGGTACCGACCGCTATGGCCGCGATGTGTTAAGCCAGCTTATTATCGGGACACGCATCAGTTTGTCGGTAGGATTTATTTCTGTAGCCATTTCGTTACTGATCGGCATATTCCTGGGAGCCATAGCCGGGTATTTCGGCGGGGTTGTTGATGCGCTTATCTCGTGGTTTATTAATGTAATATGGGCGATACCTACGCTGCTGCTGGTTATTGCAATTACATTTGCCCTGGGCAAGGGTTTCTGGCAGGTGTTTGTAGCTGTGGGATTAACTATGTGGGTAGAGGTTGCCCGGGTGGTGCGCGGACAGTTTATGAGCCTGCGCGAAAAAGAATTTACCGAAGCTGCCCGGGCCCTGGGCTACCGTGATTTCAGGATTATATTCAGGCATATACTGCCCAATGCCATGGCCCCGGTAATTGTAATTTCAGCCGCCAATTTTGCCTCCGCCATATTGCTTGAGGCAGGATTGAGTTTCCTGGGCATTGGTGTTCAGCCACCTATGCCTTCGTGGGGCAGCATGATTAAGGAAAACTACCCCTATATTATACTCGATTATGCCTACCTGGCCATTTTACCCGGTATTGCCATTATGGTAATGGTACTAGCCTTTATGCTGATGGGCAATGGGCTGCGGGATGCGATGGATGTGAGAACTACCGACCAATAGAAACGTGAAGTTCATAGTACTAACCAATTTCAGGATTATAAAATGCAATATCACTTTGACTAAGTATATGAAAACCCGGTTCGCGTTTCCAACACATTTCAATGTTTTAATCTTTTTCATTTTGCAGGCATGTTGGTTATTGCCATTAAGATGCGAAGCTCAATTTGTTAAAGGTGCTGATATCGGTTGGCTTCAGCAAATGGAAGCCACCGGATATAAATTTTATAACAATGCAGGTGAAAACAAGGAATGCCTCCAGATTTTAAAAGAAAAACAATTAAACACAGTAAGGCTGAGGGTTTGGGTTAACCCATCGAATGATAAAATCAACGGATTTTGCGGTAAAAAAGAGGTTGCTCAAATGGCTGTAAGGGCCCATGATATGGGGATGAGAGTTATGATTGATTTTCATTACAGCGATTCGTGGGCTGATCCTTCCAAACAAACCAAGCCGGCAGCCTGGGTCAGCCACAGCTTCAGCCAGTTGCTGACCGATGTTTACAATCACACCTATCAGGTACTTGACACGCTCAAATCGCTGGGTGTAACGCCGGAGTGGGTACAAATAGGGAATGAAATTGCCGGAGGTATGCTTTGGCCCGATGGTAAATCCTCAAACTGGACGCAGCTTTCACAGTTGCTGAATAAGGGTTACGATGCAGCAAAAGCTGTTGATCAGTCCATTAAAGTTATTATCCATCTCGAATCAGGCAACGACAACAATTTATACAGGTGGTTTTTTGATAATGCAAAAAATTACCAGGTACAGTATGATATTATTGGAATGTCGTACTACCCTTACTGGATTGGTAGCGATTACAAAGCGACTATTGAAAGCCTTGGGATAAACCTCCTCGATATGACGGAACGTTATGGAAAGGATGTAATGGTGGTTGAAACGGGTGGAGAGTACAACCAGGTTCAGAATACTTTCGATATGTTACAGGCGGTAATCAGGAAAGTAGCCGATGTTCCGAATCATCGTGGCTTAGGGGTACTTTACTGGGAACCGGAAGGAGAAAAAACGTGGAGTGGATATTCCCTGAGTTGCTGGGGGGCCGATGGCAGGCCAACAGCTGCTTTAGACGCATTTCTGACTGATCCTTCAGTTGGAATGGAAGAAAACGCATTAAACATCGATCTGCCAGTGTTTCCAAACCCGGTTTCGGGCGGAATTTTACATATTGACCTAAGCAATTATCACGGGACTACACAAATACAGTTTTTTGATATAAACGGGAAAATACTTCGGAACATGGAATGTGAAAACCAGCAAAGGGTTACGCTAAATCTGAAAGAATATTCGGGCCTGGTTGTGATGCTCATTACTAACGGGGGCGTAACCCAGGTAAGGAAAGTATTTTTAAGATAGATTGCCCTGTCGCGAGGCCGCCCGGCAGTATTTTGAAATTTCTGAAAAAGAACGGCGATCATTTAATGCTTGTTGAACAGTTTATATTCCTCAATCCCGCAGTTTTCTGTTCCTTTGCTATGGCAATGACCCTTACTGAGTGAAAGTTTTACACCGGCGTAAAAATCAAGACCTGTAAAATCTTTAAAATGAAAGAAGCCGCTGATTTTTTCGGTACCGACAAAAAAGCCAAGAAACCGGGCACTTAACCCGATGCGGGGTTTGGTCCAGTCGTAGAGCGTAACAGGCATACTGGCCTCGAACCTGGCCGTTTGGTAACGTGGCGCAATACCAAGTAAAGCAGGTCTCCTGAGCCCCGATTTCGAAAACTGCAGCGGAAGAATCAAAGTGCTATTGATATACCAGTTTTTATAGTAATTCACATCGGCCTGCACGCTGAGCGCTGTTGGCAATCCTATGGTAATTTCGTGGCCTTGTATTAAGTCCGTTTTATTCCCATAAAACATCTGGCTAAGCGTATCGGTAACATCCCTCACCGAATACACCGAATAACCAGTAGTGGGCTGCCAGTTTACGGGCACACCTCCAAATACCAGTTTTTCGGCATTTTCAGTAAAGCGAACCCTCCCGATATCCAGGATGGAGATGCCTATTTTATAATCATAAGCAGTGTACGTTTGGCTGCAAAGTTTTTTAGTTCGCTGATCGTTGAGGCTGCCTTTTTTCTTTTTCTCATAAATCATGCCTATATCCACCCCCATGCCTTTTCCCCTGAAAAGCGGATCCCTGATGTACTCGTTGGTTTCGTAGTCGAGCGGAAGGGAATAACCAACTTCACCCGTAAAACTGTTCACAACAATCAGTGAGTCGTTAACCATATAATCCTCGTTATCGCCAAACATATAGCCACCGGCATAACTTTTAAGTGCTTTCACGGTGATACCGGCAGCCCAGTAATCCGAATTGAGATGTTTCAACACGTATGAATAATTGAAACCATATTCGGCCCAGGCCATTTGAGCATTGTATATATTACGGGTATGCTGGTACCGGGTGTCGTACTGGGGTGGGTATTCAAGTTTTTCAAAAATAAATTTAGCGATATCGTAAGGTACATTCCTTGTCGACATAACCATGCGCGAACCGGTGACTATTCCAAACGAACTCCGCCCTACCGTGAGTGCAAACGAAGGCCCAAGGATGCGTTGGTTGGCGTATGCATTTTTATCCTTATTGTTATAGTAATCATAAGCAATCATACTGTTATCCGCACCATGGGTAGGGAAATCAGGATTTTTACTCAGGAAACGGCTAAACTTGTATTCTTCTTTCGCCAAATACAGGTAGTTATTTTCAAAAAACACATCGCCGGCCAAGATATTAAAATCAAAGTAATAGGGCGAAGTAACCGTAACCGCCGGATTTAAAACCGCCCCCGTAATGCCCGAATAACTGCTATTCATAATGCCCAGCATTTCCTGGGCGCGCAGTGACACTGCTGAAGTAGCCAGGCAAAATAAAACGAGAAATTTCGAAAATTCAGTCCGATTCACGAGGGTAATTTATTTGTGTGAGTAGTAGAATGCACAAGTTAAAAGCAATACAGTAAAATTAACGAATATTCTCAAAGCTTATTACAGTTGGCCCAGAGAAAAATATATTGCAATTACAACATATTTTCATTGAAATACAAAATAATGAGATATTTTTGCTCCCGGATAACAAAGCAATTATTATGAAAGTATCATTAAAATCAGTCCTTTGGTGGGTTTTTGCAGTAGTATTTACAGTTGTGATGGCAAGGTATCAGAAAATGACCGGACCTACCTACCCGGTTTCGGGCAAAGTAACCCTCAATAACACTGAGTACAAATATTCACTAATCCGTTCGGCCGAGAACGAAAAGGACGCTGAAATTGCATTGAATATTC
>CALCJE010000386.1 GCA_937965665.1 uncultured Bacteroidales bacterium | reverse complement strand
AGGGGCAAAAGGAATTGTAATTGCCGGTGTTGGTGACGGAAATATGAATGCAGGAACACTGGAAGCCGCTAAAAAAGCAGCAAAAGCTGGTATTTGGGTTGTAAGATGTTCGCGCGTGCCTATTGGAACCGTGCTTGTAAATGGCGAAGTGAATGATAAAGAATTCGGTACCATTTGCGGCGACGAACTAAATCCACAGAAAGCCAGGGTTCTTTTAATGCTGGCAATGCAGAAAAAGAGAAGCTGGGACGAGATGCAGAAACTGTTTCTTGAATATTAAAATTACAATTAAAAACTATGAAAGCATTCAGTAGTGACATATGGATACTTATGCTCCTCTTACTGCCTGCTGCTTTAACGGCCCAGGTTAAAGAGCCACAGGCAGGTGACACCACGTATTACAAAACACTCATACCGGAGGAAAAACAAAATCTCCTTAAAAATATGAGTATGATCGCTAATACGCGCTTTGCACTGCGAAATGAATTTCAGGACGGGGAATACACCGGCTCAAGATTCAATATTGAGCAGTTCAGGCTCGAAATCAAGGGTAAAGTACATGATAAAGTATATTTCCGTTTTCGCGACCGCTACACCCGGGCACAGGAACCACAGTCAATTGATGGTATCAGCCGTTCGACTGACCTTGCCTTTATCCGGGTTGATGCTACCGACAAACTGAGTATTTCGGCCGGTAAAATGTGTGCTGACTGGGGCGCTTTCGAGTTCGACTACAACCCGATTGATATCTACGAATATTCAGATATCATTGAATATGCCGATAATTTTTTAACCGGTGTAGGATTCAGTTACCAAGTTAGCTCCAAACATCAACTCACATTCCAGGCCCTCGACTCCAGGACCAAATCATTCGATGAGTTGTATGGTGCCCAGCCACATTATGAAGAATCGAAACTTCCGCTTGCATTTGTATTTAACTGGCGTGGCAGTATGTTCGATGGGAAATTTAACACCATCTGGTCGTATGCCTACCATAACGAAGCCAAAAATACCGAACTCGACAAGCCTGCCGGGATGAATTACATTGCATTGGGAAACCAGTTGAAACTCGGCAAATTTACCGTTGAGTACGACTTTAAATGGAGCCAGGAGGACCTCGACCGTTCCTACATCATCAGCGAGCAGGTTAACGGATCGTCGGAATACCAGTATGCCCTCGAAAACACGGTGTATATTGGTCATTGGCTGCATTTGTATTACAGGGTTAATCCGAAAATCAACCTTGCTTTTGTTGGAATGGTTGATTTTGCTAATTGGAAAGACGAACAAGGGCAGAACTTGCCGGGCTACGACGAACATTTCCGTACAGCCTATGGCTTTATCCCAACTGTGGAATACTATCCTTTTAAAGACCTGAACCTGAGGTTTTATGCAAACTTTGTCGGAAGATCTTACAAATATTCCGATTTTGCCAAAGACCAGATCGACGTGAAAGATGTTAACAAAGGAAGGTTCGCCATTGGATTCGTGACTCCACTTGGCATTTTCTAGGTTAATTAAGTATTTGGCTGTTTATCTGGCCGGGAGCAGTACTGAAAATCATGGGATTTAGTAAATAAACGATATCCTTCGATTCATTTTATTCCATGCAGTTCTGCTTCCGGTCATTTTCAGACCGGAATTTCCATCTCATCAATCGTGATACATTTCACGGCATCCGGGGTTTACATCCTGGCACTGGTAAATGATTAGCCTTAAAATGCAATTCCCTGAAACCTGATAAACATGGGAGAAAATGTTAAAGCCACCGGCCTGAAAAGATTTAAACCGGTAATTTATTTCCTGCTTTCGTTGGTTGTAGCCCTGGTATTCACCTTTTGGCTGAAGGAACCTGGGTTTACTGATTCGCAGGTGTATGTTATCTTTTTACTGTTTTTTGCCATCGGGTTGTGGCTTACCGAAGCCATGCCTGCTTTTGCCGTAAGCTTGTTTATTATAGCTTACCTGGTTTTTACGTTGGGCAACAAGTACCTGAATTCGGCACCCGAAAATATTGAAAAATATGTACAAACATTTTCGGGCAGCATGATCTGGCTACTGCTGGGCGGATTTTTCCTGGCTGCCGCCATGACCAAAACAAAACTGGATCGTACACTTTTTAAATACACCCTGAAAATATCGGGAACAAACCCGCGGCACCTGCTTATCGGTTTGATGGGCACCACCATGGTTGCTTCAATGCTGATGTCGAACACGGCTACCACCTCCATGGTGATTGCTGCAATTTTACTTTTGCTTGCCTCACTCGGGAAAAAATCGGGCATAGCAAAGGCCCTGTTGCTGGGTATCCCTTTAGCCGCTGCCACCGGGGGAATCGGCACTATTATTGGCACACCGCCCAACGCAATTGGCGCCGGAGCTTTAAAAAATGCCGGTATCATTGTTGAGTTTCTCGACTGGATGAAATTCGGCATTCCTGTTTCAGTTGTTCTTACTGCAATTGCCTGCATAGCGCTCATCCGGATATATATGAAAGACGCCGCGCCTATTCCGCTCGATTTTCTCGAAAATGAAACCCTTGAGACTAATGAGGAATCAACCCTGAAGCGAAATATTGTTGCGGTTGTTATCATCATTACCGTTGGCTTATGGTTAACCACTTCGCTGCATGGATTAACGGTGGCATCCATTTGCGCGGTACCACTTGTAGTGCTTACGGTTACAGGGGTGCTCGAGGGAAAAGATATACAGGGACTACCCTGGGACACATTACTGCTGGTAGCCGGCGGTTTGTCGCTGGGGCTGGCACTTGAACAAACCGGCTTGTTGAACCACTACGCCGAAATGCTGATTGCCATGAAATTAAACAGCATGGTTTTAATTTTTGTTTTTGCGTATTTAACCATGCTGGTGTCAAATATAATGAGCAATACTGCAGCCAGCACGGTAATGATTCCACTGGGGATGGCTATATTGCCAGATATGAAATTAGAAGTGGCCATGATCATAGCTATCTCCGCATCAACAGCCATGTTTTTGCCTGTATCAACACCACCCAACGCCATTGCGTTTAGTACAGGATTACTCGAGCAGAAAGATTTCCGGCTCGGAGGCATACTGGTGGGCTTGCTCGGGCCTTTGCTGGCAATCTTGTGGGTAATGCTTGTAACCTAATGGCATAACGAACTTTTAGCGCTACGTTTTAAATAAAAGGACCAAAACTGAAATCTCACTGGCATGACGAAAAAGAATGGGTATACTTTATTGCGTAATCCCCGCAAAAACAAAGGGACTGCCTTTTCGTTCGATGAAAGAAAAAAATACGGGCTCGAAGGGTTGCTTCCATACGAAGTTGAATCGCTGG
Source organism: uncultured Bacteroidales bacterium (assembly GCA_937965665.1). Lineage (GTDB taxonomy): Bacteria > Bacteroidota > Bacteroidia > Bacteroidales > UBA4417 > UBA4417. The sequence continues at coordinate 5,016 of CALCJE010000386.1, read as the reverse complement.
ATACACAGATGCTTCGGATAAACAGGCAACTCGACATGATCGGGGAGCCTATTCACAAGTACAGTTATCTTTCGAATTTACTCGAAACCAACGAGACCCTGTACTTTAACCTGATAATGAATGACCCTGCAAAATTTCTGCCCCTGGTTTACACCCCTACAGTGGGTGAAGCATGCGAAAAATTCGGGCATATCACCCGGCGCACACGGGGGCTATTCATTTCCATAAAGCAGAAAGATCAAATAAAAGAAATCCTGCAAAACTGGCCCGAAAAGGATGTTCGCTTTACGGTGGTAACTGACGGCGGTAGAATTTTAGGCCTGGGTGATCTGGGTATTTGCGGATTAGGTATACCCATAGGCAAACTCGCCCTGTACACCGGTTGCGCCGGTGTTCCTCCCCAATATACACTTCCTATTGTGCTTGATGTAGGAACCAATAATGAGATTTTTTTAAATGACCCTCTTTATCCCGGGCTAAGGCAAAAAAGAATTACAGGCCAGGAATATGATGATTTTATTGAAGCTTTTGTAGAAGCAATGAATGAGGTCTTCCCGGGTATCTGCATTCAGTGGGAAGACTTTAAAGGGGTTGATGCCATCCGTATCCTGGATAAATTCCGGGAAAAAGTCTGCACCTATAACGATGATATTCAGGGAACCGCAGCCATTGCCACGGCTGGTTTTATCTCCATCAGCCGGTTAATGAAGCGCCCATTTACGGAGCAGAAATTCCTTTTCCTGGGTGCCGGGGCAGCAGCATTTGGCATTGCCGACCTGCTGGTGCAGAAATTTATAAAAGATGGATTAAGCCGGGATGAAGCTTTAAAGCAAATATGGATGTTTGATGTAAATGGCTTGCTGGTTCAATCGCGAAGTGACCTGGCCGATTACCAGAAACAATTTGCACACGATGGTGAATTTACCGATGATTTTGCGGAAGCTGTTTTAAAAGTCAAACCAACAGCCATCATCGGTGTAAGCACGGTTGGCGGAGCTTTCAACCAGCAGGTTATCGAAAATATGAGCCTGGTCAATGAGCGACCTATCATTTTTCCTTACTCCAATCCAACATCCCATTCGGAATGTACAGCCGAACAAGCTTATACCTGGAGCAAGGGCAAAGCAGTTTTTGCCAGTGGCAGCCCCTTTGCACCTGTAACTTATCATGGTAAAACCTTCGTACCAGGGCAGGGGAATAACGTATTTATTTTTCCGGCCATGGGTCTGGCCATTTTTGTCACCAGGGCAAAAAAAGTAACCAACGAAATGTTTATAACAGCCGCTGAGGCAGTTGCAGAGCAGGTTACTGAGAGCGATTTTGAACAAGGACTGATTTATCCCAGGGTAAATGATATCCTGAAAGTATCGCTGAATGTAGCAGTTAAAATTGCTGCCTATATCTTTGATCAGGGCCTTGCAGGCACCCGGAAACCCAAAAATCTTGAAAATTTTATCAAAGCAAAAATGTATGTGCCATATTATTAAAAGAAATAGCGCACTCTTTAGAATTTTTAAGATGTTTTATTATCTTTGTTTATCATACTTAACCCATTTCTGCAGAGGTTCAGATACTTTACAACCTTCACACAAGTACTTTTCATAATTATGGCCTGCTTTTCGAGTTCAGTTCTTTCAGCCCGGGTATTTTGTGTATTCCACCTGAGTGTGGTTAATGCGGGATAATCGTTCTGATTTAAAAAAATAAAATAGACAACTCAATATTTTATCTAAAACCAAATCACTTATGAAGAAGCCCTTAAGCACTTTTTTGTTGGTAATTCCCTTAATTTTACTGCTGGCATCCTGCGGTAAAAAAACAGCACAAGTTCAACCACCACTCGAAGTACCGGTTACAAGTGTACTGCAACAGGATGTGCGTCTCGAATCGGAATATACCGGGCAAACCTATGGCCAGTCGGATATTCAGATCAATCCCCGTGTTGATGGCACAATCCTGAGCCTTAATTTTAAGGAAGGTAACCTGGTAAGTAAGGGCGAATTGTTGTACACAATTGATCCATTGCCATACCAGGCCAAGGTAAACCAGGCAGAAGGCGCATTGGCAGAAGCACAGGCTGCAATGGCAAGAGCTAAATCTGATTTGGATATGATTGCCCCTTTGGCCAAAATAAATGCTGTTAGCCAGAGAGAATTGGTGGCAGCCCAGGCATCATATGATGCTTCGAAAGCTAAAATAGTTGCAGCTCAGGCTTCACTCGATAACGCGAAAATCGAATTGGGATATTGTCGGATTACAGCACCGATTTCGGGGTTGATAGGCATATCCAAAGTCAGGGTAGGCGATTATGTCCGGCCAGGCCTGGGGTCAGTTATAAATACCATTTCTGATTTAGGCGAAATGAGAGCAAGGTTTACGATCAGCGAACAGGAATATCTCCGAATATTCAGGTTAGTATCCAGCGAAAATTCAAGCCTTAAAGGTGCTGGCAAGTCTATTAGCTTAAAATTATCAGATGGAACTCTCTATCCTCATACTGGAAAATTAAATATTGTCGACAGGCAGATTGACCCTACAACAGGTGCAATGACTTTTGAGGCTACATTTCCAAATCCCGAAAAAATTCTCCGCCCTGGTCAGTATGTAAAAGTATTGGTAGTTACCGATGTACGAAAAGACGCTTTACTGGTACCCCAGCGCGCTGTAATAGAAATGCAGGGTATCAGCCAGGTATTTTTGCTTGGTGATAGCAGCAAAGTACAGATGAAAATAATAACAACTGGTCCTACATATAAGGATGCTTATCTGGTTGAGGATGGTTTGGCTGCAGGCGATAAAATTGCTTTCGGCGGTTCACAGCTGCTGAGAAACGGCACAGTTATCACTCCGAAGACTATTGACTGGCAACCCGGAATGCCTACCGATAAAACATCACCAAGTAAATAACTTTAGAAAGTAAAAAACATGGGAGAATTTTTCGTTCGAAGACCAATAGTAGCCATGGTAATCAGTATCATTATTTGTATACTGGGTTACCTGGCCATGCAAAAGACACCTATAGCCCAGTATCCTGATATTGTTCCGCCACTGGTAAAAATAACCACCAGCTTTACAGGTGCAAATGCATTAAATGTGGAGCAAGCTGTTGCCACGCCCATCGAGCAGAAAGTGAATGGGGTTGAAAACATGTTATACATGAAATCAATCAACACTTCCGATGGGGCGCTTACCATTGAGGTAACCTTCGACGTGGGGACAAATCTCGATAACGCCAATATGCTTACCCAAAACAAGGAAAAGCAGGCTGAGCCCTTTTTGCCCCAAAGTGTTAAACAACAGGGTGTTTCTATTAAGAAGTCCTTATCGTTCCCGATGCTGCTTTTCACAATTTCATCGAAAAATCCAAAATATGATGCCAAATTCCTGAACAACTATGCGAGTATCAATATTGTGGATGCCTTGGCCAGGATCAGGGGTGTTGGAGAAGTTACCCTTTTCGGAAGTGATTACTCCATGCGGATTTGGTTAAATGCCAGCCAGATGAAAAAGCTTGGTGTCACTGTTGCTGAAGTAAAAAGTGCCCTCAACGCTCAGAATATGATAAGCCCCGGTGGTAAATTTGGTGCAGAACCGGCGCCTCAGGGGACTGAATTTACATACAGCGCTACCCTGCAGGACCGGCTGGTTACCGAAAAACAATTTGGCGGAATTATTGTCAGGAGCAAGGAAGATGGTTCACAGGTATTGCTTGGCGATATAGCCCGTATTGAGCTGGGTACCGAAAACTACAGTTCCATCGTACGCCGCAACGGGCAGGCTGCAGCAGCAATCGCAATTTACCAGATGCCAGGCAGTAATGCCCTCGAAGTAGCTGCCCAGTCGAAAGCAGCAATGAAAGAAATGGCTGAACGCTTTCCGAAGGATATTGAATACCAGGAATCGCTCGACACCACCCTTGCCATTACTGAGGGGATTAACGATATTGTAAAAACGTTGTTCGAAGCTATATTGCTTGTGATCCTGGTCGTTTTTATTTTCCTGCAAAACTGGAGGGCGACTCTGATCCCGTTAATTACCGTCCCGGTTTCGTTGCTGGGTGCTGTAGCCGTTTTCCCTTTACTGGGATTCTCTATTAATACCCTGTCATTATTAGGTTTGGTACTAGCCATCGGAATTGTGGTCGACGATGCCATTGTGGTAGTGGAGGCTGTGATGCATCATATTGAGCATGGCAAAACTCCGAAAGAAGCTACCATCCAGGCTATGAAAGAAGTATCAGGCCCCGTTGTTGCTATCGCACTGATTCTGATCGCTGTATTTGTTCCCGTTGCTATGACCCCCGGTATAACCGGAAGGTTCTATCAGCAATTTGCATTAACAATTGCCGTTTCGGTAGCTTTCTCAGCTTTCAGCGCATTATCCTTAAGCCCCGCTTTATGTGCTATGCTGCTGAAACCAACCAAACCACTCGATCAGCAAAAGGGGATACTTGCAAAGTTTTATCGGGGTTTTAACAAAGTTTTCGAAACAGCCACCAACGGGTATCTGAGCGGTGCCGGATTTTTTGCCAAAAAATCAATACGTATAGTTGCCTTACTTGTATTAACTATTGTAGTTGCCGGTTTTCTGGGTATTAAAGTTCCTTCCGGATTTATACCCGAAGAAGATATGGGATATATCCTGGTGAACATTAATACACCGCCTGCATCGTCGTTGCAACGAACCGATGAGGTTACGCATAAAGTTGAATCCATACTGGCTAAAGAAAAGGACATTTTAGCCTATACGACTATCAATGGATTTAGCTTGCTTACAGGTTCTTATCTTCCTGCAAACGGCTTTATATTTGTTTCGCTGAAAGAGTGGGGCGAAAGGCCGGGATCAACCGCTAAGCAACTGGCTGCTAAGCTGAATAAGATTTTTGGAGCCGAAATCACAAATGCCTCAGTAATGGCATTCGGGCCACCGGCTATACAGGGATTGGGAGCATCGGCAGGTTTCAGTATTATGTTGCAGGATCGGGGAGGAAATACTCCACAATACCTTGAACAGCAG
>CALCJE010000385.1 GCA_937965665.1 uncultured Bacteroidales bacterium | reverse complement strand
AATAGACTCTGAGAAATTGGAAAATAGTACGGTAAACGAGAGAAATATGGTAATCTAAAAGATAAAGGCTGAAAAAAATACCCGGAAAATTTAGGTAAATACCACGACCGATGTAAACAAAGAACCGAATGCCACAATAAAAATAACAGGATTTTTAATTAAGGAGGCCGGATTTAATTTGATAAAACTATCCCTGGCGGCTTGCAGCAGTAAGGCTTTATTGAAGATACTTATATTTTGTTTTGTATGCATGGCAATCAATTTTAAAAGGTAATTCCATTATTCATGAGTAAATGCTCAACAACAGGTCCAAGTGAAATGGCAGGGAAAAATGTTAACCCGCCAACTATGATTATTACGGCGATTAACAATCCCACAAATAACCAGTTATCAGTATGAAATGTACCTGCCGAAGGTGGGATGGATTTCTTGCCGGCAAGGTTACCACCAATGGCCAGCACAGGGATTATAACACCAAAACGACCGATGAACATTCCAATCCCTAAAGTGAGGTTATAAAAGGCAGTATTGGCATTAAGTCCCGCAAAAGCACTGCCATTGTTGCCTGCTGCTGAACTATAGGCATACAGTATTTCAGAGAAACCATGTGCCCCTCCATTATTGAGGCTTGATAATCCGTAACTGCTTACCGATGCCCAGGCCGAAAACAGCAGTATTACTGCGCTGGGAACAAGTATGGCAATAATAGCCATCTGCACTTCGAAAGCCTCAATTTTTTTTCCCAGGTATTCGGGTGTACGCACAACCATAAGCCCGGCTATAAATACGGTAAGAATTAAAAATATGATCATACCGTACATTCCGGCTCCAACACCCCCAAAAATCACCTCACCTAACATAATATTCAGCATTGCCACCATTCCTGCCAGGGGCGATAAGCTGTCGTGCATGGCGTTTACTGAACCATTGGATGCTGCGCTGGTTGAGGTGGACCACAGTACGCTGTTGGTAATCCCGAAACGGGTTTCTTTGCCTTCCATCAATGGCAGATGCCCAAAAACCGGGTTGGCTGAGTACTCGGCATACAACGAAATGCCCAGTCCGGCCATCAATAAAATGAGCATAACGGTAAAAACAGTCCAACCCTGCCTTACCGAACCAACCATTTTACCATACGTGTATGTTAGTGATGCCGGGAGCAGTAGGATGAGCAGCATTTCGAGGAAATTACTGATGGGTGTGGGATTTTCGAACGGATGCGCACTGTTTGCATTAAAAAAACCTCCCCCGTTGGTACCCAATTGCTTGATGGCAATTTGCGAGGCAGCCGGGCCCATAGGTATTATCTGACTTGCGCCTTCGAGGGTGTGTGCTGTTTCGTATGGTTTAAAGTTTTGTACCACGCCCTGTCCTGCCAGTACAATGGCAAAAAGTATCGAAAGTGGCAGCAGTATGTAAATTGTCGACCGGGTCAAGTCTATCCAGAAATTTCCAAGTTTATCGGTGGTTTTACGGGAAACGCCTCTTGTAACAGCCAGGAATACTGCAATCCCGGTGGCTGCACTTACGAAATTCTGAACCGTTAGGCCAGTCATTTGCACCAGGTAACTCAGTGTAGTTTCGCCGGCATAACCCTGCCAGTTGGTATTGGTTACGAAACTAATGGCCGTGTTGAAGGCAGAGTGCCACGAAACATTACCAAGCTGTGCGGGGTTTAACGGAAGCTGTGCCTGCAGCAGTTGCAAAAGAAATAAAAAAACAAGTCCTGTTAAATTAAAAGCCATCAAACCAAAGAGGTAGGTTTTCCAATTGGTTTCTGTTTCAGCATTAATCCCAATCAACCTGCAGGCAAGTCTTTCGAGCCAGCCAAAAACAGGTTTCATGATATGCCGCTTGCCCGAAAATACGTTAAACATGTAGTTTCCCAATACCGGGGTTAACCCGACCAGGAAGAAAAAGAACAGCAGCAGCTGGATGATATCCTGCAAATTCATGATCTAAAATTTTTCGGGTTTAATAAGTGAATACAGAAGGTATCCGAAAATAAACAGGGCAATTACCGCCCCGAAAGCATACCCCGTTGCGTTGCTCGCATGATGGGTTATTATTACAATGATCGTGCTCATTTAGCCATAGGTTTTTGACGATGCAAAATTGCATTGAAATCCATAAGTGTTTTATTAGGATTCACCGGCCGGGTATAAAGAAATTATAAAGATAAAATAGCCATTCCATTGGCTTTTATTCCGGTCAATTTTTGCAAACTATCCGGCAAATTTTTATCCAGATAGAAGTGATTTGAACCGTTGCTTGCATATTTGCAACTTTGTACTACTTTTACACCCTGTTTTACAGGATGCGACATATAGCCTTCATATTATCCCTTTATGTGCTTGTACTCACCGCAATTCCATGCGTTGATACACAGATTACCTCTTTTGCATCTGCGCAGCAAAGCCACCAGGATCATCACCAGGGCGAAGGCGATCATTGTTCACCGTTCTGCACCTGTAACTGCTGCGCTACATCAGTAATTTTCCTGGATATACAGGTACAGCTCAGCAGCTTTGCCTTTATTGAAAAACAATACGCTTTCTACGCTACAGGTTCATACCACGGCCCTGTAACTGCCATCTGGCAACCGCCTAAAATAGCATAATACTTTACGTTAACCAGTTGCCCGGTTCCTGCTTTTTTTTATGATGCAGGTGATCCGGCTGTGTTTAGTATTCACTTTTTCAGGCAGTAATTATGATTGAACGAATCATTTATATTTCGATAAAAAATAAATTCATTGTCGGGTTATTTATTGCAGCATTAATGGGTTGGGGGATCTATTCGCTCACCCGCCTGCCCATTGATGCCATTCCCGATATTACCAATAACCAGGTGCAGGTTATCTCCATTGCCCCTTCGCTGGCGGTGCAGGAAGTTGAAAGTTTTATTACAGCTCCTATTGAGGTAGCCGTTGCCAGCATCCCCGATATCATTGAGTTACGTTCCATTTCCCGACTCGGGCTGAGCGTTATCACCGTGGTATTTAAAGATGATGTAGATCTTTACTGGGCCCGGCAACAGCTCAGCGAGCGCCTTCGCGAAGCGGAAGAAAACATCCCGGCCGGCATGGCAAAAATAGAGCTCGCTCCCATTTCGACAGGTTTAGGCGAAATTTACCAGTACAGGCTGGCAGTCGAAAAGGGCTACGCGAGCAAGTACTCACTCATGGAACTACGTTCGCTGCAGGATTGGGTGGTACGCCGCGAAATGCTGGGAACGCCCGGTGTGGCCGACATTAACAGCTACGGCGGATTTGTAAAACAATACGAAATAGCCGTAAATCCTGAACGCCTTCGCGGGATGAACCTTACACTTACCGATATTTTCGATGCCCTGCAAAGAAATAATGAAAACACGGGCAGTGCATATATCGATAAAAAGCCAACCGCCTATTTTATCCGTGGCATCGGGCTGGTAAAAACGCTCGACGATATTGAAAAAATTGTAGTTAAAATCAGTCCTTCCGGCATTCCTGTATTGATTCGCGATGTGGCAACTGTCCGTTTCGGGAATGCAACCCGCTACGGGGCCCTGGTTGTTGATACCACTGAGGCAGTGGGTGGCGTAGTGATGATGCTGAAAGGCGCAAATGCACACGAGGTAATCGATAATGTTAAAAGCCGCATCGATGTGATTCAGAAATCGCTGCCCAAGGGTGTAAAAATTGAACCTTACCTCAACCGCTCCGAACTGGTAAGCCGTGCCATAGGAACCGTTTCGCGCAACTTGCTCGAAGGCGCCCTGATCGTAATTTTTATACTGGTATTGCTGCTGGGCAACCTGCGTGCAGGCCTGATTGTGGCATCGGTAATCCCGCTTTCCATGCTTTTTGCCATTTCGCTGATGAACCTTTTCGGCGTTTCGGGCAACCTGATGAGCCTGGGAGCCATCGATTTCGGGCTCATTGTGGATGGTGCCGTTATTATTGTCGAAAGCGTGGTACACCGAATATCGCAAAGCAAACATCATCACCCGGGAATATCAAGGCTTACCCAGGTGCAGATGGATGAGAATGTATTCCAGTCGGCTAAACGAATGATGAGCTCTGCCACGTTCGGACAGGTGATTATCCTGATTGTATATATCCCCATCATGGCGCTGGTAGGCATTGAAGGCAAGATGTTCAGGCCCATGGCCGAAGTAGTTGCATTTGCTTTGCTGGGTGCTGCAATTTTGTCGCTCACATATGTTCCGGTAGCTTCGTCAATCTTTCTTTCGAAGAACACGGAGCACAAACGTAATTTCTCCGACAGGTTAATGGATATGGTCCATAAAGCATTTACACCGGTAATTGGTTATGCGTTGAAACATAAACTGCTGGTTTCGGTAACGGCGATTATCCTGTTTGTATTCAGCCTGTTACAGTTTACACGGCTGGGTGGCGAATTTATACCGCAACTTGAGGAAGGCGACCTGGCAGCCGGTGTTATTACCCTGCAGGGCGGCTCGCTGAGCAATACTGTCGAAATGGTTCAAAAAGCCAATAAAATACTGCTCGAAAATTTCCCGGAGGTAAAACATACGGTTTGTAAAATCGGGGCCGGAGAAATTCCCACCGATCCTACTCCCATGGAAACCGGCGATTATATCATTACCCTGAAAGATAAAAGCGAATGGAAAAGCGCTAAAACCCGCGAAGAACTTGTTGAAAAAATGGAAGAAAAACTGGTAGTTCTGGCAGGAGTAAAATTTGAATTTCAGCAGCCCATACAAATGCGTTTCAACGAATTGCTTTCGGGTTCAAAACAGGATATTGCTGTTAAAATATTTGGCGACGACCTGAATGTGCTTTCCGAAAAGGCCACACAAGTGGAAAAAATAATCCAGGGCATCGAAGGTGTTGAAGACCTGAATGTGGAGAAAGTTACCGGCCTGGCACAGGTTCAGGTTACTTACAATCGTGAGCGGCTGGCACAGTATGGCGTTTCTATCGAAGAAGTGAACCGGGTGCTGCGTGCTGCTTTCGCCGGCAGCCAGGCAGGCGTGGTGTACGATGGCGAAAAACGTTTTGGCATGGTGATCCGTCTCGATGAAGATTATCGGCAGAACCTGGAAGATGTAAAAAATCTCTCTGTAGCGCTGCCTAATGGCGGACAAATACCCTTTGAACAACTGGCCGAAGTTGAAATAAAATCGGGCCCGGCACAAGTTTCGCGCGAGGATACCAAACGCAGGATAACCGTCGGATTTAATACCCGCAACCGCGATGTGCAAAGCATCATCAGGGAGGTCACTTCCAAAATTGACAAACAGGTCCAGCTGCCGACCGGGTATTATATTTCGTATGGAGGGCAGTTCCAGAACCTGGCTGCAGCAAAAGCCCGGCTTTCCATAGCTGTTCCGGTTGCGCTGTTACTCATTTTTGTGCTGTTGTATTTCTCATTCCATTCAGTAAAACAGGCACTGCTGATTTTCTCAGCCGTTCCTATGGCAGCCATTGGCGGAGTTTTTGCTTTGTGGCTGCGCGGAATGAATTTCTCCATCTCGGCTGGTGTAGGTTTTATTGCATTGTTTGGTGTAGCGGTGTTAAACGGAATTGTGCTGATTGCCGAGTTTAACCGCCTCGAAAAAGAAGGCATCAGCGATATCACCGAAAGGGTGCTGAAAGGCCTGCATATTCGCTTACGCCCTGTTATTATGACCGCAGCGGTGGCTTCTTTTGGCTTTCTGCCCATGGCGTTGTCAACATCAGCCGGCGCCGAAGTACAGAAACCGCTTGCCACGGTGGTTATAGGCGGACTGATTACAGCAACCCTGTTAACATTAATCATTCTCCCCGTGTTTTACATCATCTTTTCATCAGGCCGCATCAGGAAATTTTTCAGTAAGAAATCCCTGCCGGCCATCACTATGCTTGCCTTAGATCGGAAGAGCGTCGTGTAGGGAAAGAGTGTAGATCTCGGTGGT
>CALCJE010000384.1 GCA_937965665.1 uncultured Bacteroidales bacterium | reverse complement strand
TTTACAGGCGACACCCGAAATGTTGAGCTGATCGGTAAAGCGTATTTTAAAGTCAGCCACGATAAAACCCGGCCATTTATTGTTTCGTCGGGCGATGCCCGGATTGAAGTGCTAGGAACACAGTTTAATGTGAATACCGGCAAAACTCCGGGTACCATGGAAGTGGTACTTACCAGCGGAAAAGTATCAGTGTATTACGCGCAAAAGCCCAAGGAAAATGTGGTGCTGATGCCTGGCGAAAAAGCGGTGTTGCATACCACGCAAAACCAGATCCAAAAATCGTCGAATGCGGATGTAAACTACATGGCCTGGAAAACCCATGTGCTGGTTTTCGATGATAAAACGCTCGCTGAAGTACTCACCACCCTTGAGGATGTTTACCAGGTGCCTGTAACGCTTACTGATGAAAGGCTGGCCGGCTGCAGGGTTACAGCTTCGTTTAAGGAGCAGTCGCTGAAATCGGTATTAGAGGTGCTGAAAGAAACTCTGAGCCTCAATATTACACAATCCGGCAACAGCATCGAAATCAGTGGGAAAGGATGCATATAATCCGAAGGCCGGGCAACGCCGGCTGTTGATATAACCAAACTTATTAATTTATATTTCTAAATTGATCCCGGGTAAAAACAAAGTAAGTATTCTGGTTCTTTGCCTGCTTTTGGTAGCAGGTACAAACATATTTGCTCAAAGCCTTGAAAAAAAAATAACGATCGAGGCACATAACCAGCCCTTGGGCGAAGTTATAAAACAGATCAGTGAAAAAAGCGGTATCATGTTCGCCTTCAACCCGCAGGCAATACCGGTCGCAAAAAAAATTACTATTGTTGCGCGCAATACTTCTTTATCGGTCATTTTCGAAAAAGTATTTACCGCCAATGGCATCGATTATACACTTACTGAAAAGCAGGTTGTGCTGAAGCCTCATACTGAAGAAACTCCCGCCAAACCTGCCGTACAGCCGGTTATAAAAAAATATACCATCAGCGGGTATGTGAGGGATAAATCGAGTGGCGAAGTAATTATTGGTGCCAATGTTTATGATCCGGCTTCGTACCTGGGCACGTCTACCAATTCGTATGGTTTTTATTCACTCTCGCTGCCCGAAGGAAATTACCAGGTTACTACCTCATTTATCGGTTATTCTGCAGTTTCGCAGTTGCTGAACCTCACCAAAAACATGGCAATAAACGTGGATCTGCAGTTGATGCCTGTCGAAATGAAAACGGTTGAAATTACAGCTGATCCTGACAAAGTACTTTCCTCCCTGAATCAACCCGGCGAGATTCGCTTTTCACCGGCCATGCTCAAACAAACTCCCGGTTTTGCAGGCAATACCGATGTGCTGAAATCGCTGCAGCACGTTCCGGGAATTGTAACTTTTGGCGACGGATCGTCATTTTATTATGTGCGTGGTGGCAACAGCGATCAGAACCTGTTATTGATTGACGAAGCTCCGGTTTACAACCCCTCGCATCTGTTTGGCTTTTTTTCAGCGCTGGCTCCCGATGCGATAAAGGAAGTGCGCGTGTATAAAGGCGATTTCCCGGCAGGTTATGGCGGAAGACTTTCGTCAGTGGTTGATGTAAAGGCACGCGAAGGAAACCTGAAACGCCTGGGTTTTGCCGGTAATATTGGTCCGTATACCTCCGACTTAACACTGGAAGGCCCTATCATGAAGGATAAAAGCTCGTTCCTGGTGTCCGGCCGCATTTCGAACCTCAACTGGCTGCAACTTTCAACGGATCCTGACCGTTCGTACAAATTTAACTTTTACGATTTCAATGCCAAGTTTAATATCTGGCTGAATAAAAACAACAGACTGTTTTTAACCGCATTCAGAGGCAATGATGTTTTCGAACGATACAACAATTTGAATACCAATACTTTTGGAATCAGGTGGAACAATACTACCGGAACCCTGCGCTGGAACCATGTATTTGGCAGCCGCCTGTTTTCAAATACAACGGCCTACATCAGCAAATACAATTATTTCCTTGATATTGCCAAGGAACTGAAAAATTACTGGACTTCATCCATATCGAACCTTACCCTGAAAACAGATTTTTCGTGGTATGCCAATCCCAGAAACACATTTAAAGCCGGCTTCGAAATAACCGGGCACCAGAGTAACCCCGGAAATATTTATTATACCGATACTGAAATACAATCGAAAGCGCCACATGTTTCGGAATACAGATCTACCGAACTTGCCATTTTTGCAAGCAACGAACAGCAGATTGGCGAACGCCTTTTTGCACGCTACGGGCTTAGGTTTTCGAACTGGAATGACCTGGGGCCGGCTTCCGTATATTTTTTTGATGCGAACCACAACGTAATCGATACAATAGCAGTGGATAAAAACCGGGTTTACAAAAGTTACCGGAATATTGAACCGCGGATAAACCTGAAGTTCATAGTTTCTGAAAATATAAACCTGTTCGCGAATTACAGCCGGAATATTCAGTACCTGCAGGTTCTCAGTAATTCAACAAGCCCGTTTACCTCACTTGATGTATGGGTTCCTTCGGGGCCAACCATCAAGCCTCAGAAGGCAGACCAGTTTTCGCTAGGACTCACGGGAAACCTGTTCAACCGCAGGCTCGAATTTTCGGTGGAATCGTTTTACAAACAAATGTACAACCAGCCCGATTATAAGGATCATCCCAACCTGCTTTTTAATCCCTTGCTCGAAGGCGAACTGCGTTTTGGCAAAGGATGGTCATATGGAATAGAAACCATGCTTCGCAAAAGCACGGGAAAATTTACAGGATGGATCAGTTATGCGTACACGCGGTCGAAACGCGAAACAACGGATGTTAACAATGGGGATTTGTACCCGGCAGCCCACGACAGGCCGCATAATTTTTCTGTTAACTTATCCGGTCGTGCAGGCAGGCACTGGAGCTTTGCGTCGCACTGGATTTACCTGAGCGGGGACCCTTTCTCATCCCCTACCTCGTTTTATTACCTGAACGGTTATGCTGTGCCTGTTTATGGCAAGAAAAACAACGACCGTTTTCCCGACTACCATCGCCTCGATGTTTCAATATCATTCGCCCTGAGCAAACCTGAAAATAAATATCAGCATACACTGGTGCTTACTGTTTACAATGCCTACGGGCAGCATAATCCTTTCGAACAAAATTTCAATAAAATAATGGACGACAACGGCAATATTGTGGTTCCTGCCAACCTCTATGGCGATGTGGAGCGCATACCAACCTCTATTTCGGTTGCCGGGGCCATCCCTTCACTTAATTATACGTTTAGGTTCTGATGCAAAAACTGATCACATACCTGTTTCTGTTGCTTTTTCTTGCCTCGTGCGAGGAACAATCGGATTGGGATCTGCAACCTGCCAGTGGTGATTTTATTATTGTGGATGGGATTATTACCAACGAACTAAAAACGCAAAGCATAATCCTTTCGAAACCGGTGGCCGAACTTAATGCGCGGCCGGCATTTGTAAGCGGGGCTACAATTCTGGTATCGACGAACCAGGTTAACTATACCTTTCATGAGGATACAGCTCAGCCAGGCAGGTATGTTTCTGACAAAGTCTTTGCCGGGTTAAGAAACCGAACTTACTCGCTGGTAATAAATTATGGAACGAAAGTGTATACCTCGAAAGCCGTATTGGATCCGCCTGCAGAGTTTGTATTTTTAAAGTACCGGCAAACTGAAGGCAACAATTACGTGATCACTGCCGTGTCAAATCCGTATAATCCGAAACGACCAGCCATGTACGAGATTTTGCTCGATTGGTCGGCGGTGCCGGGTTTTGAACAACAGAACCCTGATTCGTGTAAAGCCAAACTGTATTATTATACGCTACCAACCATTGATGTAAGCCAGGTTTTAGCTCCAACCCTTGAGAAGGTTACTTTTCCGAAAGGAACCCTGATTACCGAAAGACGGTATTCGTTAACAGATGAACATGCAGCATATATTCGTGCTTTGTTGCTCGAAACCACATGGTCAGGAGGATTTTTTAATACTGCTTCGGCAAATGTGCCTACCAACCTCAGCACTGGCGCGTTGGGATTTTTCGGTGCTTGCGGGGTAACGGAAAAGACAGAATTGGTAAAATAAACGGTTCTCCGGTTCCGGATTTTGGTAAAAAGGTATGCAGATTTCTCCAATTAACAGCCCGCTAAACCGTTATAGCAAACAAAATAAATGCACTAATCAATTCATAAAGTGGTGATTACAAATTATTTTAAATTATTTTCAAAATCATGTCAGGGTAGAAATAAGCTTGGGTGTATTATTAACGTAAACAGTCAATTACTTTTAAAAAATAACCAAACACTTTAGCTATGAAAACGAAAAATTTCTTCCAGCTGGCCGTTATTCTATTTTCAGCCATGGCACTCACATTTACTTCATGTAAAAAAGACAACCTCGAAACCGGCGTATCAGATCCTGGTACCCTGAAACAACTTTCAGCCGATGAAAATGATGTTCAGTCGATTATGAACGATGCCGAAGAAGACATTACCAATGTGATGTCGAACAACTTCAACGGCCTCAAATCATCGGGAGGCAGGCCCTGCAATGCAACCATCGATTCAACATCAATTGTAAACGATACTATATCCATTTATATAACCTATAATGGGACTACATGTAACGGGAAGGTGAACCGCAGCGGGAAAGTTGAGATCAGGAAAAAAGCAGGCATGCGTTGGGACCTGGCAGGTGCAACCGTGATATACAAATTTATAAACTACACTGTAACCCGTGTGGCTACCGGCAAATCAGTTACCTTAAACGGAACCAAAACTTTTGTGAATGTAAATGGCGGACATCGCTGGCAGGTAGGCAACAAAATTACATCGTATGTTGAAAAGGTAAGCGGCAGCATGCAGGCCAGTTTCGATAACGGCACCGGCCGCACCTGGAATGTAGCCCGCCAGCTAACCTATACCGGAACCCCGGGCCAGTTAAGCCTGACCATCGATGGATTTGGGAGCGCTGGCGAATATCAGAACCTGGTTGTTTGGGGCACAAACCGGAATGGGGAGCAGTTTTACACCCAGATTACCCAACCAGTAGTACACAAGCAAACCTGTGACTGGGATCCGGTTTCGGGAATAAAAATCCACCAGGTACCTGCCGACAGCAAAAGCGCAACCATCACTTTTGGCTACGACAGCAATAACGAGCCCATTACCGGCGACAACTGTCCGACCCGCTTCAGAATGGACTGGCAGAAAAACAACCGATCAGGCACAAGCTACCTTCCCCTCTGATTTAAATTTCTCGTAATCTCTATCCGAAAAGCTGATCATCATTGGTCAGCTTTTTTTTGAGCTAAATATCACTGATCAAATTTTTTTTTACTCAATTGATAATCAAACACTTTAATTCAAACGAGTACAGCGGAATTAATTTTTTAACCAAACATTAACAAGTTCTGATGCAGTAAAAATCATATGGTAAAAAACTAATGTGTAATTTTGCAATTCAAATACCAACAAAATGGACACCAACACCCAGAAATTTTCATTCGCTTTTGCACACAGTATGCATTGCTGCAACTGCTGTTATTGATTTTCGGGGAGCTTGAACCAATAAAATATTATTAAACTAAAGCTCTCCTTTTTAAGGGGAGTTTTTTTTTACCAGACATTTGAACATGGAAACTGCAACTGAATTTACAAACAACCTTCATCACATGAATATGTGCTGCTGCCGCCATTTGCGGAAGGGTTTTACTATGCCTGGTTGTAAAAGATAAATCATCATACCACACTATAGCAAAGCCCTTTCGTAAAACCGGAAGGGCTTTTTAATTCCAGGTAAACCACTTTTAATTCACCCAAAAAATAAAATTATGGCAACCGACAAATCCACCACACTACCTGTACAGGTAATTGAAGTCAACGGAAAGTATTTCATCATCTGGCTTAACTAGCCATTTTATATCCGATCCGAGTAATATTAATCCTTAAAAACAAAAACTATGGCACATTCATGTCCGATTGAAGGAAAACAAATCAACGAACCCACGGTGAGGGTAGTTGCCTTACTGGTAGCAATTACCGCAGCTGCTGGCGCCTGGCTTCAGTTACCATATATTTTTCTTTTCCTGGCTTACGACTTTTTTGTACGGGGATTTGATAAAAAACAGTGGAGTCTGTTCCGTTTTATCGGGATAAAGGCAGTAAACATTTTAGAGGTCAGGGAAAAATTAATAGATGCAGGTGGCAAAAAATTCGCCGCAAAAATTGGTTTTATTTTCTCGGCAACGCTTACACTCTTCACCTTATTCGGATGGTCATCCGGCGTATACTTACTGTCAGCAATTCTTGTTCTTTTTGCAGTACTGGAGTCGACGCTGGCCTATTGCGTGGGTTGCAAAGTTTACAGCCTATTGAACAACGCTTCCTTTAAATTGTCCTTTCTGGCAGGAAGAGCCAATGAGACGTTATCCAAATAACATATAACAAATACAGGCTGCTGAAATAACAAACTATAAAGTAGATTTTTAAACAAACAAAAACATATTTATGAAAGCAAACTCCATTCTCGAAACCATTGGAAACACTCCACATGTAAAGATAAACAGGCTTTTCGGCAATTCGCACCACATCTGGATTAAACTGGAACGAACCAATCCCGGCAACAGTATAAAGGACCGCATCGCACTGGCCATGATAGAAGATGCTGAAAAAAAAGGACTCCTGAATTCCGACAGCGTGATCATTGAACCCACTTCAGGAAATACCGGTGTAGGGCTGGCGCTGGTAGCTGCGGTGAAAGGATACAAGCTTATACTGGTGATGCCCGAATCGATGAGTATTGAACGCCGTAAACTGATGTCGGCCTATGGAGCAGAATTTGTACTTACTCCCCGCGAAAAAGGTATGAAAGGAGCCATTGCCAAAGCCACCGAACTGTCCGAAGAAATTCCCAATTCGTGGATTCCACAGCAGTTTACCAACCAGGCCAATGTTGAAATACATAAGAAAACCACGGCACTCGAAATACTGGCTGATTTCCCTGATGGGCTGGATTATATTATTACCGGTGTCGGAACTGGTGGACACATTACGGGTGTAGCCGAAATTCTGAAGGAAAAATTCCCAAACCTGAAAGTATTTGCCGTAGAGCCTGAACTTTCGCCCGTGCTTAGCGGCGGAGCCCCTTCTCCACATCCCCTGCAGGGAATCGGAGCTGGTTTTGTTCCGCTTATTTTCAGGCCCGATCTTATTGACGGCGTGATACAGGTCGGCAAAAACGAGGCCTTCGATTATGCCCGCAACCTGGCTTCGCAGGAAGGTATTTTTGCCGGAATTTCAACCGGGGCTTCACTGGCCGCCGTAGCAAAAAAACTTCCCGAAATCCCGGAAGGATCACGTATATTAACCTTTAATTACGACACAGGCGAAAGATACCTTTCAGTTGAAGGACTTTTTGCCTGATATTTTACTGTCTAAAATAAATTAATTATCTTTGCAGCGATAAAAGCAAAAACATGAACTTCATTCAATTACATCATCATCATTTTCATACCAGCTCCCAGGCAGGAAGGAAATGATTTTTGTAATCTGAAAACATATTTCGAAACCCGTCTGAGTAAACAGCCGGGTTTTTTTTTATCCTCCCCGATTGTTTACTCAGCATTAAAAAACCCAAAGCATGAGTAAATTAAAAATTGCAATTCAGAAATCAGGACGGCTGAGCGAAAAATCGCTCGAGCTGCTTAAGGAGTGTGGTATAAAACTCTCCAACGGAGACCGTAAACTTAAAACCGTAGCCAAAAATTTCCCGATCGAGGTGCTGTTTCTGCGCGACGACGATATTCCTCAATACGTTGAACAAGGCGTAGCCGATATTGGAATATTGGGTGAGAATGAAGTGTGGGAAAAGCAAAAGGATGTGCTCTCGGTCGAGAAACTGGGATTTGCCAATTGTAAACTTTCGCTTGCCATTCCCCGCGATGAAAAATATACCGGGCTCGAATATTTTAACAACAAAAAAATTGCCACCAGCTACCCAAAAATCCTTCAGAAATTTTTTGATGAGAAAAATATAAAAGTTGAGATTGAAGAAATTGGAGGAAGTGTGGAAATTGCTACTGGTATTGGATTGGCAGATGCTATTTTTGATATCGTAAGCACCGGCAGTACGCTGGTTATGAATGGGCTTAAGGAAGTTGAAGTGGTTTTCTCGAGTGAGGCGGTCTTAATTTCGAACAAAACCCTCAGCCCCGAAAAACAGGATATCCTCGACAAACTTTTATTCAGGGTAAAAGCCGTCAGGAACTCTTACGAAAACAAGTATATCCTGCTCAACGCACCCAACGAAGCCATTGCCCAGATTGCATCCATTCTCCCGGGCATGAAATCGCCAACTGTATTACCTTTGGCTGAAGAAGGCTGGAGCAGTATACACTCGGTGGTGAAAGAAGACGAATTCTGGGATGTAATTGACCAGTTAAAAATCCTGGGAGCACAGGGAATACTGGTGATTCCGATTGAAAAGATGGTGTTGTAAAAGTATGGCCGATGTGCGATGGCAGATGTCGGATGTCAGCAGTTCCAGGCCGGGAGAATAAAGAACCAAGATCAGAAGCATCAGATCAGGATAATTGTTAAAAACGGATGAATTCATGCAAAAAATAATCAATCCCGATAGGGAACAATGGCAAAACCTTACCCAACGGCCTTTGGCCGAACAGGTAAAACTCAATGACATCGTGAATACGGTTTTTGCCGAGATACAACGCGACGGAGACAAAGCGCTGAGGAAATACAGCCTGCTGTTCGACAAAGCCAACCTGCAGTCGTTTGCTGTGAAGCCGCAACAAATTGAAGAAGCATCCAAAAAAGTGCCGGCTGAGCTCAAAGCTGCTATTCAGCTGGCGAAGGGTAATATCGAAAAATTTCATGCCGCACAGGCCGAAAAAAGCATGGTGGTCGAAACCACTAAAGGAATAAACTGCTGGCGCGAAAGCCGTGGCATTGAATCGGTAGGAATTTACATTCCTGGAGGAACAGCGCCTTTGTTTTCAACGGTGCTTATGCTGGGTATTCCGGCTAAACTGGCAGGTTGTAAAAACATAATTCTTTGCACACCGCCTGATGCCGATGGATCAGCTAACCCTGTCATTCTCTACACAGCAAACCTGGTAGGAATCAGTTCCATTTTCCTGGTGGGTGGTATTCAGGCTATCGCTTCGCTCACTTTTGGCACCGAAAGTATTCCAAAAGTGGATAAAATTTTTGGCCCCGGCAACCAGTATGTTACCGCAGCCAAACAAGCGGCACAGCATTTCGGTGTGGCAATTGATATGCCTGCCGGACCCAGTGAGGTGCTTATTATAGCTGACAATTCGTGCAAGCCTTCGTTTGTAGCTGCCGATTTGCTTTCGCAGGCCGAACATGGGCCAGACAGCCAGGTTATTTTGCTTTCGGATGATGAATCTGTAATTGATGCCACGCTTTCGGAATTGGACATGCAACTCCAAGCCCTTCCACGAAAAGACATTGCACAAAAAGCCATCGAAAACAGTAAAGCTATCCGGCTGAAAACCATCAGCGAATGCATTGAATTCAGCAATAGTTACGCACCCGAACACCTGATACTGGCGGTGAAAAATGCACGCGAAAATGCATCCGACGTTACGAAAGCAGGCTCAGTTTTCCTTGGAAACTACAGTTGCGAAAGTGCCGGCGATTATGCCAGCGGCACCAATCACACCCTGCCAACCAATGGTTATGCACGAAATTACAGCGGAGTATCGCTCGATAGTTTTGTCACCAAAATCACCTTCCAGGAACTTACCCGCGAAGGCATTCAAAATATCGGCCCGGCCATTGAACTGATGGCCGATGCCGAACACCTGTTCGCTCATAAAAATGCGGTAACATTGAGATTGAGGGATTAAGAAGGGAAAGGCGGGAAGGAGGAAGACAGAAGTTGATCGTTTCAGGTTATAATTCTCTAACATCTTACGCCTTAAAACTTATATCTTAAGACTTAAACCTTATACCACACAACAACACCACAAATGCAAAAAGAACAAATCAACAAACTCGTTCGTAAAAATATCCTCAGCCTGAAACCTTATTCCAGTGCCCGCGATGAATTTTCGGGAACCGATGGTGTGTTTCTGGATGCCAACGAGAATCCGTTTGGCGAGCTGAACCGTTACCCCGATCCGCACCAGCAGGAACTGAAGCAAAAATTAAGCGCTATCAAAAATATGCCGGTCTCATCTATTTTTGTCGGCAATGGCAGCGATGAAGTTATCGATCTTACCTACCGCATTTTCTGCAATCCCGGCAAGGACAAGGCGCTTACCTTCACTCCTACCTATGGCATGTACGAGGTTTCAGCTGAAATTAATGACGTTGAACTGATCAAAATCCCGTTAACCACCGATTTTCAGATTGACTTTGATGCCCTCGAAAATCACCTCGGAGATGAAACCCTGAAACTGATTTTCATCTGCTCCCCCAATAATCCAACAGCTAACAACCTCGATAATATTGAAGCTGTGCTGCAAAAGTTTAATGGAATTGTGATTGTGGATGAAGCGTATATTGATTTCAGTACTTCAGGCTCATTTCTCAATAAAATTGAACAATACCCGAACCTTATCGTGATGCAAACCTTCAGCAAAGCCTGGGGACTGGCGGCAGCACGCGTTGGGATGGCCTATTCGAACGAGCTGATCATTTCGCACTACAACAAAGTTAAGCCGCCTTACA
>CALCJE010000383.1 GCA_937965665.1 uncultured Bacteroidales bacterium | reverse complement strand
TGAAATCGGGAGCCGTAATTATTGATGTTAGTATCGACCAGGGAGGATGTTTCGAAACATCGGAAGTTACCGATCACCGTAACCCGGTTTTCAAAAAATATGGGGTAACCCATTACTGCGTTCCCAATATTGCGTCAAAGGTTCCGCATACTGCCTCCTATGCGCTGAGTAATTTCCTCTCGCCCATACTGCTGCGTTTCGGCGAGGAGGGCGGAGTTGAAAAAGTACTGCATACCGATTATGGGGTAAGGCAGGGCGTTTACCTGTTCAACGGCATATCCACCAATAAATTCCTCAGTGATTCATTTCATCTGCCTTTCCAGGATATAAATCTGTTAATGGCTGCTTTCAGGTAAAAGAGCAATAATAACTCATTTTGCCGGGCAGCCATCGTATTTGCATGAAAAAATCCCTCCTTTTAATTTTAGTCAGCCTTACACTGCTGTGTTACAATACCGGCTTGGCCGGTGAAAAGGAAACCACGCAGGGCAAGTTTACAGTAAGCGGCTATGTACGCGATGCACTGAATGGCGAAATGCTGGTGGGGGTTACCGTGTATTGTAATGAACTGAAAACAGGAGCTGTAAGTAATGTTTACGGGTTTTATTCATTAAGCCTTGCACCAGGAAAATATAGCCTGCGTTATTCTTATATCGGGTTCAACCCGGTTGAAAAAGAAATTAACCTTGATAAAAATATTACCCTCGACATAAACCTGCAACCCGTTGAATCGGTGCTGGGTGAAGTTGTGATATTAGGGAAACGAACCGACGAAAACGTGCGTGCACCCGAAATGAGCATGGTAAAACTTGATATCAAAACCATAAGCAAAGTTCCGGCCTTGCTGGGTGAAATTGATGTGGTTAAAGTGCTTCAATTACTTCCCGGCGTGCAGTCAACCAGCGAAGGCTCTACCGGATTCAGCGTGCGTGGCGGCAATTCCGACCAAAACCTGATTCTGCTCGACGAGGCCACCATACACAACGCTTCGCATCTCATCGGCTTCTTCTCCGTGTTTAACAACGATGCCGTTAAAGATGTTACCTTGTACAAGGGCGATGTTCCTGCTGCCTACGGGGGCAGGCTATCGTCGTTGCTTGATGTGCGGATGAAGGATGGCAATGCTAAAAAGCTGGGCTTTACCGGAAGCATCGGCACCGTGTCGAGCAAGCTAACCATCGAAGGACCGATAATTAAGGACCGTACCACATTCCTGGTTTCGGGCCGCCGGACGTATGCCGATTTGTTTCTTCCATTTGCAAAAGATGAGGATGTACGCGACAACAAACTCTACTTTTATGACCTGAACCTGAAACTTTCGCATGTAATCAACGAAAACAACCGCCTTTACCTTTCGGGATATGGTGGGCGGGATATTTTTAAAAACCAGTTTGCATCCATGGGTTTCGGCAACCGAACGGGGTCTTTCCGCTGGAATCACCTTTTTTCGAAAAAGCTTTTCTTCAACCTCAGCCTTATTTATTCGAATTATAACTATGAGCTTGGCACACCCGAAGGCGATGCAAATTCCTTTAAATGGACTTCGCGGATGCGCGATTACTCAGCCAGGTTCGATTTTACTTCCTATCTTTCGGGTAAGCATACCCTGCGTTACGGGGCAACAAGCATGTACCACGAATTTTTCCCCGGCACTGCTTACGGGCTGGGCAACGAAAGTGCTTTCACCGAATTTATATTGCCCACGCAACATGCACTCGAACATAGCCTGTATGCTTCCGACGAATTTAAGGTTACTGAAAAACTTACCCTGAAATATGGACTCCGGCTGGCCCTGTTCCAGAATATCGGCCCCGGTACTTATTACAGTTTTGATGCAAATTACGAACCCATTGACAGCACCGTATACAGCAAAGGCCATATTTTTAAT
>CALCJE010000382.1 GCA_937965665.1 uncultured Bacteroidales bacterium | reverse complement strand
AGTATTGACATTGTTTGTTTTAAAACTCGAAATCAGTGCTTTCAGTTCTGCCTGGGTACCAAAAGCGCTGTTTTGATCGAACCAGTAAATCGGGAAGTAACCCATATTGGTCGAGCTCTGCACATTACCGCTGGGGGGCAGCCAAACCAGGCTGAAAAAGGGCGCTATTTCGCCTACTTTCGAATTAAGGTTAGTCCACTTTGTATCGGAATACGAATCCCAGTAAAAAGCCTGCAGCATAACATCCTGGCATTGGGCAGGAGCCTGCGCTTTAACAGTTAATTTTGCTAAGGATAATATTGCAATTGCAAGAACGAGGGTAAAAGTTTTGTTCATAAATGTTGGGTTAATTTCTGAGTGAAAACAAATATAGTGGTTAATGAAAAGACAATCAACAGTTCACAATTAAAAAAGGTTTTTTACAGGTGATTTTATTACTTGTATTTCCGGATGTTATTACCGGTTTAATCAGGATGTATTTGAATGCAGTTGCTGAATGCAACGTTTTACTCGTAGTCCGGCGATTGAACTCCATATTAATTTAATGAGCTTGTTTGTTGTTTATGATTGAGAAAAAGGAGTTGCAGCGAGGAAATAGGTTTCAAAAACTAATGGTATTTTATTAGAGTAGTCTTTTGGGTTATTTGATCAGCGATTTTTAAATTTTAAGAATACTAGATAACAAATTTATAAAAAAAAATAATGTTAAAAGTTATCTAAACCGCTCTTTTTTAAGTGAATATGTATATTTTTTTACTAAATCGTTTTCGCAAACGTTTGCAAGGCTATTGTTTACCGGTTTTTTTACAGACAGGTCAACGATAATCCTGAAAAGTTAGATTGTGATTCAGGAATTCGACCTGCACAATGTTAAAAATCAACAGCATAATTCATTTTTGTGATTACACAGCTGCTGATCTTTTGTTTTTTTATAATTTTGGATACATACTTGGGCTTGTTATGCCAGTAGGTTAATCACTTCAAAACATTAATCCTTTCAACATTCACATTATGAAAATCTATCGCGCAATCCTTGCCATGGTGCTGCTGCCTTTTTTAATTTCAGCTTCGTATACAGGAAGTAATCCGCAAAATAAACTCTCCAAAAAAGAAAAGAAACAGGGTTGGCAACTGCTGTTCGACGGGCAGACCCTCAAAGGCTGGAAAGGTTATAATGCCGACCAGGTATATAGTTGCTGGAGCGTGGTTAACGGCGAACTGGTGTGCAAAGGCGAAGGAGGCAGCGAAACTGCAGGCGATATAATTACAGACAGCCAGTTCGGTAATTTTGAATTACAGCTGGAGTGGTCTATCAGCAAAGGGGGTAACAGTGGCATCTTTTACCATGTGCTGGAAGGGAAGCAATATCACGCGGCATACGAAACAGCACCGGAGTACCAGCTTATTGACGATGCCGGCTGGCCCGGTAAACTTGAGGAATGGCAGCAAACTGGTGCCGATTATGCCATGACCCCTGCCAGTAAAGATAAAAAGCTGAAGCCTGCCGGCGAATGGAACTCGAGCCGGATTTTATATAACAACGGCCATGTTGAACATTGGCTGAATGGCAAAAAAATAGTTGAATTCCAGGTTGGTTCACCCGAATGGACTCAGAAAAGAAATGATGGTAAATGGAAAGAATATCCTGATTATGCAAAAGCTCAGATAGGGCATATCGGCTTGCAGAACCATGGCAGCGGCGTGAAGTTCAGGAATATAAAAGTGAGGAAGCTGAACTGAGGATTAAGTTGTAAGTTATAAGTTATAAGTTGTAAGTTGTAAGTTGTAAGTTATAAGGTGTAAGGTATAAGGTATAAGGTGAAAGTTGATTTGGGAGCATATTCCTGTCCTGAAATTGTAAATCGTACCTTACACCTCTTACCTCGTAGTTCGTACCTCGTAACTCTTAAATTGTAAATATGAACGGTGATCCCAAATTATACCAGCTTCTCGACGAACTTGAAATACCTTTTGAGTATCACGAACATCCTCCGGCTCCTACCATTGAGGAGGCCATGAAATACTGGAAGGATCTGAATGCTACTCATTGCAAAAACCTGTTTTTCAGGAATCACAAAGGAAACAGGCATTATCTTGTAATCCTGGAACATACCCGGCAAATGGGCATTCATGAACTGGAAAAACAACTCAAACAAGGGAAACTCTCGTTTGCTTCGGATCAGCGTATGATGAAATACCTGGGTGTTACGCCCGGCTCGGTTACCCCATTTGGGTTGATAAACGACAAAGAGCATCATGTACATGTCTTTCTCGACCACAACTTACTCCATAGCAAGACCATCAGCTTTCATCCATGCATAAACACCGCTTCTATCATCATTCAATGGGCTGATTTTCTGAAATATATGCATTGGACTACAAATACTTTCGAATACATTTCGTTATACAATTTCAATGCTTCGGAACCGGGAACCGTTAATAGCAGCAAATAATCGCCGGCCATGAGTCCATCACCACCATTAAATCTGTAATAATATGAGTTTTAAAAAGATTTTAATAACCCTTTTAATGTTCGCTATTGCTACAGTAAATGCCAGCAGCCAGGATGCTTCGGGTAAAATGGTGGTGGCAGCTTATTATACCGGCGATGGTACCAATATTAACTCCTATAGCATCGGGAAACTAACACATATTATCTACAGTTTCCTCCATTTGAAAGGCAACAAACTGGCGGTAGATAATGAGAACGACAGCCTGGCAATAACCCGGCTGGTTGCCCTGAAAGCGAGTTATCCCGATCTGAAAATAATCCTTTCGCTGGGGGGCTGGGGCGGATGCAAATCGTGTAGCGAAGTTTTTAATACGGCTTCAGGCAGGCTTGAATTTGCTCAATCGGTGCTTCAACTCATGAAATCCTATCGCACCGATGGCATTGACCTCGACTGGGAATACCCGGTGCTGGAGTCGCTCCCGGGCCACCAGTACATACCTGAGGACAAGCAAAACTTCACTTACCTGCTGCAGACCTTACGCGAAACATTGGGCAATGGCTACCAGGTTACCTTTGCGGCAGGCGGATTTACCGATTACCTGGAAAAGTCGGTTGAATGGAACAAGGTGATGCCGCTGGTTGATTATGTGTACATGATGAATTACGACCTGGTAAACGGCAACAGCACAACTACCGGGCATCTTACCTCACTCTATTCAACACCGGGGCAGCGGGAATCTACTGACCGTGCCGTGATGTTTCTCGATTCAACCGGTGTACCCATGAACAAGATTGTAATTGGACTGGCTTTTTATGGCCGTACTTTTGAAAAAGTGGATGATATAAATCACGGGCTTTACCAGAAAGGCAAGTTCAGTAGTTTTATTCCGTTTAAAGATATAGATGAGAAACTGGGAAAGAAATCAGGTTTCGAACAATACTGGGACAATATGGCCAAGGCTGCCTATACCTACAATAAAACTACCCGCACTTTTGCCACCTACGAAAATATGCAGTCGGTTTATTACAAAACCAAGTATGCCAGGGATCATAAACTGGCGGGTGTAATGTTTTGGGAACTGCTGGGTGATAAACCTACCGGAGGTTTACTGGATATGATTTATGAGGCCGGGAAATAATTTTTCAAAGTAGGTTTACTTCGATTTTATATTTCAAAAATACTTCCGTCGATGGTTAGTTCTGTTTCCGGGAAAACCGCCCGGGCTTCGTCGAGCAAAGGTTGCAATTCGTCGTACCTCGCCGAATAATGCCCGATAAGTAATTTTTTAACACCCGCTTTTGCAGCAATGGTGGCAGCCTGCCCGGTAGTTGCATGAAATTTATCAGCAGCATTGGCTTCACGGTCGTTCATAAACGTAGTTTCGTGGTATAACAGGCTGGCGCCTTCAATAACCGGGATTATTTGTTCGTAATAAGCAGTATCTGAGCAAAATGCATACGTGCGCGGGGCTGGTGATTGCATGGTGATTGCTTCGTTGGGGTAAACCGTTCCGTCAGCTGCGGTATAATCTTCGCCAGCCCTTAGCCTGGGTATCAGGTGAACCGGTATTTTCAGCTGCTCAAGCATATCTTTTCTCAATTTTCGCTCATAGGTTTTTTCCCGAAACAGGAAGCCCGTGGTGGGTATGCGGTGAAGCAAGGGGAAACTGCTGACGGTAATTTGTTTATCCTCGAAAATCACCTCGGGGGTTTCGGCCTGGGTAGCGTGAAATTCGAGCGGGTAAAGCAGCGTGGTTTGCGAAGCCAGCAATTGCATTTCTAGTATTTCCTTCAGTGTAGGCGGACCGTAGATATGCAGCGGTTTGGTGCGACCCAGCAGGTGCATCGATGAAACCAGCCCGATAAGCCCGTAAAAATGATCGCCATGCAAGTGGCTGATAAAAATATGTTTGATGCGCTGAAAATGAATATGCATCCGCCTGAGCGACACCTGTGTCCCTTCCCCGCAATCAATCAGGAAGAGATTCTCTCCATGGTTGAGTAACTGTGCCGTTGGGTTGCGTTCCGAAGTGGGTGTTGCCGAACTGCAGCCGAGAATGGTTAATGTGAATGGGAGCATTGTTTTAGGGGTTCAAAAGTTTTAAGAGTTTCAAAGGTTTCAAGAGTTTCAGAAGTTTCAGAAGCCATTTCGAGGAGGAACTAAGATGTAACAAGGGTTTCAAAGTTATTTAATATCGAACATCGAATAATGAATATTGAATAGCGAACATACGCAATCCACAATCCCTGCCTGCTGACGCGATCAGGCAGGCGCAATCAAACATCCCACATATCACATCCCACATCCGACATTCCACATCCAACATTCCACATCCCCCACAAGGCGTAAAAGTATAAAAAAAAGCAAGCCGGTCAGATTGCGCTGTACCGGCTTGCTTTGTATTCAGAATTCGGAAGATTACTTTTTGTTTTCTTCTTCTCTTTTTTCCATCGAAGCTTTCAGGTTAGCAAGTGCATCGAGGTCACCGAGGGTGGTTTTTTCAAGGTTATCCTTGAGTTTTTTCACAGCGCGTTTGGTAGTCATTTCAGCGCTTTCCTCTTTTTTCTCTTCTTTTGCTCTTTCAGCTGCTTTAGCGTCCTGGTGCATCTTGGCGTGCGAAAGGATAATCTTCTTGTTCTCTTTCGAGAATTCGATTACTTTGAAATCCTGTGCTTCGTCAACCTGCAGGTTCGAACCGTCTTCTTTCTGTGCATGGCGTGTTGGTGCAAATCCTTCAACTCCGTAAGGCAGTGAAACCACAACCCCTTTATCGGATGAACTTACAACGGTACCTTTGTGGATTGAACCGGTGGTGAAAATGCTTTCGAATACATCCCATGGGTTTTCTTCGAGTTGTTTGTGGCCTAAGCTCAAACGACGGTTTTCAACATCTACATCAAGTACAACTACATCAATGGTTTCGCCAATTTTGGTGAATTCAGCAGGATGTTTGATTTTCTTGCTCCACGACAGGTCGCTGATGTGGATAAGTCCGTCAACACCTTCTTCGAGTTCAACAAAAATACCAAAGTTGGTAAAGTTACGAACGGTAGCAGTGTGGCGTGAGTTTACAGGGTATTTTGCAACGATGTCAGTCCATGGATCCGGAATGAGCTGTTTGATACCAAGTGACATTTTGCGGTCTTCGCGGTCGAGGGTAAGTACAACTGCTTCAACTTCGTCGCCAACGCGCAGGAAGTCCTGAGCTGTACGCAGGTGCTGGCTCCACGACATTTCTGATACGTGAATAAGACCTTCAACACCAGGTGCAATTTCAACAAATGCACCGTAATCAGCAATCACAAGTACGCGGCCTTTAATTTTGTCTCCAACCTTAAGGTCATCGCGG
>CALCJE010000381.1 GCA_937965665.1 uncultured Bacteroidales bacterium | reverse complement strand
ACGAGATGCCTAAGTGACTGGAGTTCAGACGTGTGCTCTTCCGATCTTTTCGAGGTTAAACTGCCCGGTCAGCGTACTGCCCCTCATTTTTTCCTGTTCTATAAACCTGTTCAGTTGTGTATAGGTCATTACCTTGGCATCCTCTATATCAACTTTAAAGTCGGCAGGAGTAAATTTCATAACAGTATCCGTTTCTGTTCCCTGGTAAACAGTTTCGCCATTCGACTGAATTTTCCGGGTCAGGTAGTTGGTCATATGCCAACGGCTTTGTATGCTGTCCCAGGTAATCATGTCGGCTTTCAGTTTTAGTTTCAGGCCGGTGCTGTCAAATTTCTCGAGGCTGAACCTGTACCCGATATTTCCGACACTGTTAAAATTTTCGACATAAATATAAGTACCCGGCTCCAACTGCAGGTGAAGGTTCATTTCGTTCGATTTGAACGGATTCTTGATATACCGTTTTTCAAATGCCCTCAAATCGCGGTTGGTATAGGGTATCACATAATTCATTAATGCAAACGAAAGCACGGTAAGGAAAATGGCCGAAACCAGGTATGGAATCAATATGCGCCAGAAACTGATCCCGGCATTAAGCATAGCCACAATTTCGGTATTGGAAGCCATGCGGGAAGTGAAGTATACTACGGCAATAAATGTGAACAACGAGCTGAACATGTTCACAAAATAAGGGATGAAGTTGAGGTAATAATCAAAAATGATGGCTCTGAGTGGCGCATCTTTTTCAATAAAATCATCAATTTTTTCCGAGATATCGAAAATGATGATGATAACCGTAAGCAGGAGAATGGAATAAAAGTAAGTCCCCAGGAACTTACGGATGATATAAAAGTCGAGTTTTTTCAGTCCAAGCACTTTGTTCGGCAGTATTTATTGGGTAATTTCCATGTAAGCGGGTTACCCGGTTTGGGATTTCAAAAGTACGAAAGTGATCAATAGCTGCGACGAACTTTTATTCTCTGTTCATCGTCGGATATCAGTCACCTAAAGTTTCACGGATAATTGTTTCACCATGGTCGATTTCCAGCTTGTAAAATCTCCTTGCTCCAGGTGTTTGCGGGCTTCGCTAACCAGCCACTGGTAAAAAGCAAGGTTGTGAATACTGGCTATCATAGGCCCCAGCATTTCGCCTGCTTTAAAAAGATGTTTCACATATGCCCGGCTGTATTCATGGTCAACATACGATGTTCCTTCGGCATCGAGGGGCGAAAAATCATCTTTCCATTTTTCATTTCGCAGGTTAATGGTGCCTTTGCTTGTGAACAACATCCCGTTTCGGCCATTGCGGGTGGGCATTACGCAATCGAACATATCAATGCCAAGTGCAATGTTTTCGAGGATATTAACCGGGGTACCGACTCCCATAAGGTAGCGGGGTTTGTCCTTCGGCAGTATGCCGCATACCAGCTCGGTAATTTCGTACATCATTTCGGCTGGTTCGCCTACTGACAGGCCACCTATTGCATTCCCATCGGCATTGTGCGCTGCTATTACTTCGGCTGATTTAATCCTCAGGTCGCGGAAGGTGCTGCCCTGCACAATGGGAAACAGCGACTGCTCATATCCGTAATGCGGATCTGTTTCTTTAAACCTTTTCATGCAACGTGCCAGCCAGCGGTGGGTAAGGTCGAGCGACTGGCTTGCATAATCGTAATCGCAGGGCCAGGGCGTGCACTCATCGAAGGCCATCATAATATCAGCGCCTATGATGCGCTCAATATCCATTACATTTTCGGGCGTAAAAAGATGTTTCGATCCGTCGATATGCGAATGAAACATCACACCATCTTCTTTCAGTTTTCGTCTTTCGGTGAGTGAATAAACCTGGTAGCCACCGCTATCGGTAAGTATGGGCCGGTCCCAGCCATTAAATTTATGCAGCCCGCCGGCTTTTGACAGTATATCGAGCCCGGGCCTGAGGTACAGATGATACGTATTACCGAGGATAATCTGGGCTTTTATATCATCTTTTACATCGCGCATATGTACCGCTTTTACAGCACCTGCAGTGCCTACAGGCATAAATACCGGCGT
>CALCJE010000380.1 GCA_937965665.1 uncultured Bacteroidales bacterium | reverse complement strand
CTTTAATCAAAAGGCCATTTTCATTATAGGTATACCTGTAATAAAAATAAAAGCTCTGGTATTCAGTTATTTTACCTGCCGAATTGTAGATAAACCGGTTGTGGGTTTTTCCATTATAGGTAATGCTGCGGATGGCATAACTCTCATTGCTGGAATTAACAGGGTCCGGATCTTTTGAACAAGAACAGAACAGGACTGCAGATAGAATTATGTAACTGAGTAGTTTGCCAGCCATTTCAGATTGAATTGTCTTATTCATTTTTAGTATCGTTAATCAGCCCTGATACCTGGATACCCCAGAAATACAAATATACAATATTTCAATATATCATATTGCTGCCGGCATTCATTTTAACCATCATACAACAGGTTTTTAAAGCAAACAGCTGCGCACCACCCGGCAAGCCTCGAAATAAGCAGAATCCAGTGTTGTCTTGCATTCGTTATAAAACTTTTCGTATTTATGCCTGCTTTGCTCGTCTTCAAAATGCAGTTTCTCCATGCATTTTCCCAACAATTCAAGTTTCACAAGATTATCGTGCCAGTAGCCTGCTACAGCTTCAATTTCGCGGAGTGATTCAACCTGGGCTTCATCGAATGTATATTCATGACAGCTATGGTGCATTATAGAAAGGATATAGCGCACCTGCTTGGTAAGGGTACGAACGCGATGCAGGTTACGATCGCTCAGGGGCCCTGATGCCAGCCTTTGGGCACGTGTAATTAAGCCGGTAAGAACTTCAGAAGCTACATTTTTTATGTCGTCTTCGCTGGCCGAGGCAAGCCATTCGCCATACTGCTGATGGGTGATTTCTGACTTGGCAGGTGGCCAAACCGGGATTGGCCCAAATCCGAACCTGGCAACCCGTTTTTTCTCACGTTTCAGCAGCCATTTGCTGAATTCGGGATATTGTTCCCCGGTTTGCTGCTCGTGTGTTACCAGCAGGTGAATTTGTACCTGCGTATCGCGAAGTTGCCCGGCAATCCTGAAAAGTTTTCGAACCCTGCGCTTTACATGGATCTGTTCATCCGCTGCATCAGGGCACAACGGACCTGCCAGTTTGTGAAACGCCCTCAGTTTTTTTATACTCAGCCTCAGTTCGTGAACCAGTTCAGCTTCCGCTTTTTCAGCACACTGCTCCAGGTAATACTCAATATTACGATGCTGCTGCAGGTAGTATTCGTGTATGGATTTGTGAACCGTCATGGATGGTATTGGGATGAAAGAGTGTGTTTTTAGGGGTAAGGAGTAAGTTGTACGTTATAAGGTGTAAGATTAAAGTTTTAGTAGTCGGGCTGATAATAAATACCTGTTACTGGCAAAGTACCTGATAATGGAAAGGACTTTACAGGCCTGGTTGAACTGGAATTTTAGTTTTGAATAGTTTTAATGTGATTATCCAAAAGTACAATTTTTTGATGGACAATTGGTATTGACGGCGACACAAAAGCCTGTGACACCTTTCTCTTTTTTGCCTAATTTTGAGGCTTCTTTCAAATACTACCTATGCCAAGTCATAAAAAGGCATTACTTATTTTGCCTTTCCTGTTTTTTTTAATCATCATTCAGTCTGCTGCTCAAAATGTTCTGATCAAAGGCCGCGTAATCGATTCCGATACCCGCGATGCACTTGCCTTTGTTAGCATCCAGCTTGAGAACGGAACGGAAGGCTGTATTTCAGATATTGACGGCAGGTTTACGCTTCAGGCATCTGAGCCGACAGCCCGTTTAAAAGTCAGCTATATCGGTTACGAGCCTCTGGTATATACGCTTGATAAAACGGAAAAGGAAATCCTGATCAGGCTTAAGAAAACAGCATACGAACTACCTGAAATTGTCATAAAACCCGGTAACAACCCTGCCAACCGCATTATCAGCCAGGTAATAGCTAACCGAGCCTTAAACGACCACGAGCGATTACCTTCATTTTCGTATACCTCGTACGAAAAAACCATATTGGGGCCCGAAAATGACAGCATCCCTCCTATCGACAGTCTTGCTTCCGATTCTTCATATATAAAAGCAAAGGCTTTTTTCGAAAAGCAGCACCTGTTTATCACCGAAAGCGTGGTAAAACGAAGCTTCAAATTTCCCGCAGAAAATTATAATAAGGTGATTGCCAACCGTGTATCAGGATTCAGCGATCCGTTATTTGTGTTTTTAATTTCTCAGATCCAGTCGACAACTTTTTATAACGAAATAATTAAAATTGTAGATAAAAACTATATCAATCCTATATCCACCGGTACTTTCAAGAAATACTACTTCGAAATCAGCGATACGCTTATTGAGCCATATCCATACGACACTACTTATATTATTTCGTATCGCCCGCTGCTGAATACTAATTTTGAAGGGCTGAAAGGAACACTTTATATCAGCACCAACGGGTTTGCCATTCGCAATGTAATTGCAACTCCGGCGCATGAAGGCGCCCTATTTGCCATAAAAATTCAGCAACTGTACGATTTTATCGATAGCAACCACTGGTTTCCGGTGCAGCTCAATACGGATATCATTTTCAAAAATGCCGGCATTACCATCGACAGCGCCCGGAAAACCACGCTTCGTATGAAGGGACGCGGCAAGAGTTATATTTCGGAAATAAACCTGAAGCCAAACCTGAAAACAAATCAATTTGGAGCCATCGAAATAGATGTTCAACCCGAAGCGTATTCGCAATCCGAAGATGTCTGGAATAAATATAGGATAGATTCTCTTTCTATGCTCGATAAAAAAACATACAGTTTTATTGATAGCGTGGGCAATGCGAATAATTTCGACAAAATGACCCGAAAAGTCGGGGCGCTGATGAACGGGAAACTCACTTTCGGATTTATAGACCTGTACCTCGATAACCTGTTTAAAGTTAACCACTACGAAGGTCTCCGCACAGGACTCCGGCTGTCAACTTCTGATAAAGTGAGTACCTGGTTCAAAATCGGCGGATATGGGGCGTATGGATTTTTGGATCATAAATTTAAATACGGTGCTGACGGTACTATTATTTTAGACCGAAACCGTGATTTTAAATTCACGGCAAAATTTTTCGACGATATTGATGAAGCCGGCGCCGATCCCAAATTTGATAATACCCGCAACCTGCTGAATCCCGAAAAATTTCGCGACATTATGGTTGTAAGCATGGACCACACGCGCAGTTATGGGGCACAACTGGGTTCGAGAGTTTTTAAATACATGACCCTTGAAGCCGGGTTTTCAAATTACAAGCGCAACCCGCTATACAACTATAATTATGTTATCGGCAGCGATGAAAACATACAGGTTACTTCGGCTGAATACACTTTTACCGAAGCCTCTGTGAGCATGCGATATGCTTTTGGCGAGAAATTCTTACGCAACCCGCAATCGATTATTTCACTCGGAACAAACTATCCGATCGTTCAGTTTTACCTGGCACATGGCTTTAAAGATTTATTGAACGGTCAGTTTGAATACAATCGTTACGACCTTAAAATCACTAAATCGCTGTTTACCAAATACCTGGGAACATCAACATTTAAAGTCCTGGCCGGCTTCATCGACCGCGATATTCCTTATACAAACCTTTACAACGCGAACGCATCATACCGGCCATTTACCTTGTATTCGCCCGGGAGCTTTGCCACCATGCGTATGGACGAATTTACGGCCGATCGTTATATGGCTTTGTTTTTGTCGCATAACTTCGGGAAACTGTTATTCCGGTCAAAATTCTTTTCGCCCGAACCCGAACTGGTTACCAACCTTGGTGTTGGCCAGCTGCAGCATCCTGAAAACCATGTAAAAGATGGTATAAAAAGTTATGAAAAGGGGTATTATGAGTCGGGCATAGTAATGAATAAAATGCTCAGGCTGGGATTAACCGATGTCGGACTCGCCTGGTTCTACCGGTATGGGCCCTATTCATTACCCACATTTAACGAAAACAGTGCATGGAAACTTGTGTTCCATTTTGCATTGTAAATATCTTTTTTCAGATCATTATTAGTTTAATTTTGCAGCATCCCAGCCATTAAAATCCGGCTCAAAAACTTTAAACTCAAATGAACCTGAACGAATTTCAAACCGCTGTTAAACAAGGAATTCCATCTGTACTTCCTGAGCCACTCCCCTACGATCCGAAAGCAAATCATGCCCCGGTCCGGAAAGATATTTTATCCGCATCGCAGAAAAAACTGGCCATCCGCAATGCCTTACGGTATTTCGATGCCCAACATCATGCAGTGCTGGCAAAAGAGTTTGCCGATGAGCTGAAAAAGTACGGACGCATTTATATGTATCGTTTCCGCCCCCGGTACCAGATGTTTGCCAGGCCTGTTGATCAGTATCCCGCAAAATGCCCGCAGGCTGCCGCTATCATGCTCATGATACAAAACAACCTCGATCCTGCCGTGGCTCAGCATCCGCACGAGCTGATTACTTACGGCGGCAACGGGGCGGTATTCCAGAACTGGGCCCAGTACCTGCTTACCATGAAATACCTCTCGGAGATGACCGACGAACAGACACTGGTTATGTATTCGGGCCATCCCATGGGTTTGTATCCTTCGCATAAAGAAGCCCCCAGGGTAGTGGTTACCAATGGCATGATGATCCCTAATTATTCAAAGCCCGATGACTGGGAACGTTTTAATGCTCTTGGCGTTACGCAATACGGGCAGATGACAGCCGGGTCGTACATGTATATAGGCCCGCAGGGTATTGTGCACGGCACAACAATAACCGTGCTCAACGCGGGGCGCAAGGTACAGAAATCGGGCGAAGGACTTGCCGGGAAACTTTTTGTTACTTCCGGTCTCGGAGGCATGTCGGGCGCACAACCTAAAGCAGCGGTAATAGCTGGTGCCATAGGCGTAGTGGCCGAAATAAATCCAAAAGCTGTTCACACCCGTTACTCACAAGGCTGGGTCGACGAAGTGTACGATGACCTCAATAAAATCATAGAACGGATCAGGCAGGCTAAAATTGAAAAAAAGGCGGTTTCGATCGCTTACCAGGGAAATATTGTGGACTTATGGGAAAAGCTTGCCGACGAAAATATTGAAGTAGAGATTGGTTCCGACCAAACCTCGCTTCATAATCCCTGGGCCGGAGGTTATTACCCTGCCGGTTTATCGTTCGAAGAATCGAACCATATGATGGCTTACGAACCCGAAAAGTTCAGGCTCAAGGTACAGGAATCATTACGCAGGCAAGTGAATGCCATTAACCGGCTCACCGACAAGGGAATGTATTTTTTCGATTATGGCAATGCATTCCTGCTGGAAGCTTCACGGGCCGGTGCCGATATCATGAAAACCGAAGATACTTTCAGGTATCCTTCCTATGTGCAGGACATTATGGGCCCGATGTGTTTCGATTATGGTTTTGGTCCATTCCGGTGGGTTTGTGCTTCGGGCGATCCAACCGACCTGGATACTACCGACCAGATTGCCATGGAAGTGCTCGAGAACCTGGCATTGGAGTCGCCGGCCGAAATCATGCAGCAAATGCACGATAACATCCGGTGGATCAGGGAAGCCAAGCAGAACAAGCTGGTGGTCGGGTCGCAGGCACGCATATTGTATGCCGATTGCGAAGGGCGTACCCGCATTGCAGCAGCTTTTAACCAGGCCATCAGGCAGGGAAAACTTAAAGGGCCGGTGGTGCTGGGCCGCGATCATCATGATGTTTCGGGAACAGATTCGCCTTACCGCGAAACTTCAAATATTTACGATGGTTCGAGCTTTACAGCCGATATGGCAGTTCAGAATTTTGTGGGCGACAGTTTCAGGGGTGCCACCTGGATCAGCCTTCATAACGGCGGTGGTGTTGGCTGGGGCGAAGTTATCAACGGAGGCTTTGGAATGCTGCTCGATGGCAGCACTGAATGTGACCGCAGGCTTCAACTGATGTTACATTGGGATGTTAATAACGGCATTTCGCGCCGCAGCTGGGCCAGAAACGAAGGTGCTGTTTTCAGCATAAAACGTGCCATGGAAAAAGAACCCCTGCTCAAAGTAACCTTACCCAACCTGGTGAATGACCAGTTGCTGGAAAATCTTTTTTAACAGTGTCTGCACACCTTTTTCAGGTGTCTGACACTGTTAATCAAAAAGAGGCTGCCCTTTCGGAACAGCCTCTTTTTGATTTACCAAAGGGTTGGATTATAAACCAAACTCTTTTTTAATCTGATCAACGCAATCCACTTTTTCCCATCCGAAGAATTCAACTTCTTTATAGTATTTGTCTTTTCCATTCACGGTTTCGGTACGGGTGCTGCCATTTTTATAGTACACTTCAACTTCGGCCTTGTAGTAGTCGCGTCCGAAATGACCATAGGATGCAGTACGCTCGAAAATCGGGTTTTTAAGTCCGAAACGCTGAACGATAGCATAAGGACGCAGATCGAAAATTTTGTGAACTTTTTCGGCAATCTGTCCGTCGGTAAGTTTTTTACCCTCGGCATCTTTAACCTTGGCAGTTTTATAGGTGTTTACATAAACCCCAACCGGCTCAGCAATACCAATGGCATAGGCAACCTGCACCAATACTTCGTCGGCAACGCCGGCAGCAACCAGGTTTTTGGCAATATGGCGGGCAGCATAAGCTGCCGAGCGATCCACTTTTGAGGAATCTTTTCCCGAGAAAGCACCACCGCCATGCGCACCTTTACCGCCGTAGGTATCGACAATAATTTTACGGCCAGTTAAACCTGTATCACCGTGTGGGCCTCCGATTACGAATTTGCCCGTAGGGTTAACAAAATATTTAACATCGTCACCAAAAAGTTTACGAACCCGTGCCGGCAGCGTTCTTTTAACGCGTGGCAGGAGTATATTCTTAACATCTTCGGCAATCTGGTCCTGCATGGCTTTTTCAGCTGCTTTAGCGGCTTCACGTGATGAGTCGGCAGGCAGGATAAATTCATCGTGCTGGGTCGAAACCACAATGGTATCAATACGAACAGGGCGGTTGCGATCGTCGTATTCAATGGTAACCTGGGACTTACTGTCGGGACGCAGGTATTTCATTTTTTTACCTTCGCGGCGTATGGCAGCCATTTCCTGCAGCATAATATGCGAAAGTTCAATAGGCATTGGCATGAGGTTATCCATTTCGTTGCTGGCATAGCCAAACATCATACCCTGGTCGCCGGCGCCCTGATCTTCGGGCCTCGAATGATCAACACCCATATAAATATCGTCCGATTGCTCGTGTATGGTCGAAATAACACCACACGAATTGTTATCAAAACGATATTCGGCTTGAGTATATCCTATCCGCTCAATGGTACGGCGAACTATTTTCTGAATGTCGACATATCCGGTGGTACGAACTTCGCCGCTGCAAACAGCCAGCCCGGTGGTAACAAGTGTTTCGCATGCTACTTTACTTTCCGGATCAAAGCGTAAAAATTCATCCAGCAATGCATCTGATATCTGGTCTGCAACTTTGTCGGGATGGCCTTCCGACACACTTTCTGATGTGAATAAATATCCCATCTCTGTTTTATTAAGAGGTTTAAAATTGAGAAAAAGGCCGGGGAATATTTGAGAATTGCTGCGAAATCATGTTTTAGCATTTTTTCCTGTGGTTGCAAGCAATCAAATTTTTCCACGTGATAACGCGGCAAAGGTATAATTTTTTTGTGATATCTTTCATATTTAGCTGGATTTCTTAAAATTAATCGGGTACCTGAGTGAACTGAAAAATATCTGCAATCACCCGAGAAAATAAAGGTTTATCAGCATTTCATTCTTTACCTTAGCCCCCCGAAAAAATTGACTTATGAAAACTATTTCCATTACTGCACTTTTAATCCTGGCAACACTCCTGGTTTTCGCACAATCACCTGCATCGTATGTAAATCCCTTTATAGGAACCAACGAAATGGGCCATACCTACCCCGGCGCCACCGTACCTTTTGGCATGGTACAGCTGAGCCCCGAAACCGATACCATACAGTATTCAGTCGGGCAGGGTTATGTTAAAGATGTGTACCGATACTGTGCCGGGTACCAGTATTCCGATAAAACCATTGTGGGGTTCAGCCATACTCACTTTTCAGGAACCGGGCACAGCGACCTCGGCGATTTCCTGGTGATGCCCACCACCGGGAGAGTGCAATTGAACCCAGGTACCGCTGCCCACCCCGAATCCGGTTACCGAAGCCGTTTTTCGCATGATTCAGAAGTTGCCAAAACAGGATATTATTCCGTGACGCTCAGCGATTACAACATCAAAGCCGAACTTACAGCTACATCGCGCGTTGGATTTCACCGGTATACTTTCCCCGAAAGCATCCAGGCAAACATCATCCTGGATATGGTTGCCGGGATATATAATTACGATGGCAAAGTGGTATGGAGTTCCATCAGGGTCGAAAATGATACACTCATTACCGGTTACAGGCAAACCCAGGGCTGGGCACGCGAACGCAGCATGTATTTTGCCATGGTTTTTTCGAAACCTATACGCAATTACGGCTGCCGCGATGAGGCAAAACTGGCTTACAGCGATTTTTACCGTAAATTCAACACCACGAAGGATTTCCCTGAAATGTCGGGCCGAAAACTGAAGACCTATTTCAGTTTCGATACCAAAAATGGGGAACAAATACTTGTAAAATTTGCCCTCTCACCTGTTAGCACCGAAGGAGCATTGAAAAACCTGCAGGCGGAAATCCCGGGCTGGAACTTTGACCAGGTTCGCCAACAGGCCGAAAATGAATGGAATAAAGAACTGAGCCGCATCACGATAGAAGCTTCTGACGAAAAGAAAATTAATTTCTACACGGCCATGTACCACGCATTCCTTTCGCCTACCTTGTTTATGGATGTGGATGGTATGTACCGCGGCCTCGATCATAACAACCACAAAGCCGAAGGTTTCGAAAATTATACTACCTTTTCGCTTTGGGATACTTACAGGGCATTGCATCCCTTGTTCACACTGGTGCAGCAGAAACGTACTTCGGATATGATAAACTCTATGCTGGCCCACCAGCAGCAAAGCGTGCACCACATACTGCCGGTGTGGAGCCATTATGCAAACGATAACTGGTGCATGATCGGGTACCATGCTGTTTCGGTAATTGCCGATGCATATATGAAAGGGATTCCCGGTTTCGATCCGCAAAAAGCACTCGACGCCTGCCTTGCCAGCGCAACTTATGCGCCCAACGACGGCATAGGCGATTATATGAAATATGGTTATGTGCCGGCCGACAAATCGTCGAATGCGGCTTCCAAAACCCTTGAGTATGCCTACGACGATTACTGCATAAGCCAAATGGCGGCTAAAATGGGAAAGGCTGACATTGCAGCTGCATACGCGAAACGAGCCCAGGCTTACAATTATACCTGGGATGCTGGTACAGGTTTCATGCGCGCCCTCCGGAGCGATGGCACGTTCCAGTCGCCATTCGACCCATTGAGTACCGAGCGTCAGGGATTTATTGAAGGCAACGCATGGAATTATTCACTTTATGTGCCCCAGGATCCGATGAAGCTGATTGCCCTGCATGGCGGTAACAAAAAATTT
>CALCJE010000379.1 GCA_937965665.1 uncultured Bacteroidales bacterium | reverse complement strand
CCCGAGTATTCCTTGCTGTCGATACCACAGTTTTCGAGCACTGCCGGATCGACCATGCCACAACCCAGTATTTCGACCCAGCCCGTATATTTACAGAAACTACAGCCTTTACCTCCGCATAAATTGCACGAAATATCCATTTCGGCCGAAGGTTCGGTAAACGGGAAATACGACGGCCTTAGGCGAATCTGCGTATCGGGCGAGAACATTTCGCGCGAGAAATACAACAGCGTCTGCCTCAGATCGGCAAACGAAACATTACGATCGATATATAGTCCCTCTACCTGGTGGAAAAAACAATGTGCACGGGCCGAAATAGCTTCGTTACGGAAAACCCTGCCGGGGAAAATGGACCGGATGGGAGGCTTATTATTTTCCATCACCCGGACCTGAACGCTGGAAGTATGTGTGCGTAATGCAATATCAGGATCTTTTTCAATAAAGAATGTGTCCTGCATATCGCGGGCCGGGTGCTCGGGCGGGAAGTTGAGTGCAGAGAAATTATGCCAGTCGTCTTCAATTTCGGGGCCTTCGTTCACGGTAAAACCCAGTCGCGAAAAGATGCTGATCATCTCATTGCGGACTATAGATAAAGGGTGCCGTGTACCTGCATCGCGGAAACCGGCCGGCTTGGTCAGGTCATCATTCACAGCACCGAAATCCTCGCTTTCGAAAGATTCCTTCAACTGGTTTACTTTATCCTGGGCGGCATTTTTCAGCACGTTAAGTAACTGGCCCACTTCGCGTTTCTGTTCGCCCGGCAGTTCCTTAAAGGCATCGAACATATCCTGTAAAAGCCCTTTCCGACCCAGGAAACGGATGCGGAATTGCTCTAACTGATCGGCACTTTCGGCATTAAACTGCTTTACTTCTTCAATTAACTGGTTGATCTGGTCTTTCATACGCGTATAATTCTGGGTTCAGTACACTCATGTACATGTGGTGCAAAGGTCGGGAAAAGTTTTTTATTATCGCAATCCGGCCGGCATTATAATGCATGAACACTTACCGGTCTGATGAATGCTGTAAAAAAAAAGACCCGGGCAAAGCCGGGTCCCTGGTTCAACAGATTCATTTTTTTATAAAACTTTTACTGTCATTTTTATTTCCTTCACCGGTTTATCGCCGGCACCGGTCTGAACGGCAGCTATTTTATCAATTACGTCCATTCCTTCGACCACTTCGCCAAAAACGGTATAATCGCCATCCAGGAATGGTGTACCTCCCACGGTAGTGTAAGCAGCACGTTGCTCAGGTGTATATTTTACGGCACGTCGCTGGTCGTACTGATCGAGCTGCTGGGCAGGAATTACTCCGCCCTGCACAATATAAAACTGCGAGCCCGACGATTCTTTTTTGGGGTTTACCTGGTCGGGCATGCGGGC
Source organism: uncultured Bacteroidales bacterium (assembly GCA_937965665.1). Classification (GTDB taxonomy): domain Bacteria; phylum Bacteroidota; class Bacteroidia; order Bacteroidales; family UBA4417; genus UBA4417. Next base: position 17,946 of record CALCJE010000379.1, on the reverse strand, counting down.
TGCAGCCAGGGCGCCTTTTTTATGAATATGCGCCGGTACAAATTCAGCCGGAACGCGGTCGCTCATTTCGGGCAGGCCTGCAGGCGCGCCGCCACCCTGTATCATAAAGCCTTTTATAACACGGTGAAAAATAGACCCGTTATAGAAACCGGCTTTAGCCAGTTTGATAAAATTATCGCGATGTTTCGGTGTATCGTTGTAAAGTGCAACGGTTATGTTACCCAGGTCGGTCTGAATAAGGACTTTGGTCATTTTTTGTGCATCCAGTTCCATCATAAAAAGGAAGAAAAGTGTTAAGGTTAAAAAGATTGAGTGTTTCATTTTATAAACAGTTTAAAGATTAAACGGTTTGCCAGGCTTTTTATTTTGCTGCCGATGGTTGCCCGGGTGGCGCATCCTGAAAGTTCCCTTTTACTTCTTAATCAATTTTACAGTCATCGGAATATCTTTCACCGGCCTGTCGTTCGTATCCGTTTTAACAGCAGCTATTTTATCAACAACATCCATGCCACTAATAACCTCACCAAAAACGGTGTAAGCACCATCAAGGTGTGGCGTTCCGCCAATAGTGGTATATACCCGACGTTGTGCATCGGTGATTTTGAAAGGCTTGGTACGCAGGTATTCAGCCTCAACAGCATCGTGGTATTTTTCAACTACCTTGCGGATACTGGCTGTATCACGCTGGTCAACCATCTGGTGAAAAGCTTTTAATTCGTCTTCTTTACCGCTTTTTTTGAGCAGGTTCATCATGATGTACTGCTTGGTCCGGCGTTCCACCTTGAGCTCAACCGCATCAAGTTCCTCGTTGGTAAACACCTTTCCCTGAACTATATAAAACTGTGATGCCGATGAAGCTTTGAGGGGGTTAACATCATCGCCTTCGCGGGCAGCACCAAATGCACCGCGTTTGTGAAGGTACGAGGGAATATACTCGAAAGGGATAGTGTAATTGGTGTCGCCATCGCCCAGCAACACCCCGGGTTTGGCATTGCGCGAAGTAGGATCGCCACCCTGTATCATAAATTTCTCAATAACCCTGTGAAACAGAAGTCCGTCGAAATATCCCCTGGATGCCAGTTTTATAAAATTCTCTTTATGCTGCACCGTACTGTCGTACAACTTCACTACTATTTCACCATAAGGTGTTGAAATGCTTACCAGGGTTTCCTTGGGTGAACTGCATGCCAGCATTAGTGAGGCCAGTATACATGCAAACAGTATATTTTTCATAGATTACAAATTGAATGGACTGAATTTGTGAAGACCAGGCTGATTCCCGGCCGGTAAATCATGCACGTCAGGCAATAAATATTAAAGATATGACAGGGTTTTAATGGTTATACCCGATTTTTAAATCGGTGTAACATTTGCGGCAAAGCGGTTCGTAATTATCCATTTCGCCCAGCAGCACCAGTTTATCGCTGTCGGTGGTACGGTGCGAATAATGGGCCAGGTCGCCACAGCGCATGCAAATGGCGTGCACTTTGGTAACATATTCGGCTGTAGCCATAAGGGCCGGTATAGGTCCGAAAGGTTTGCCCTGGAAATCCATATCAAGACCGGCAACAATAACACGAATACCCTGGTTTGCAATGTAGTTGCAAACTTTAGCCAGGTCATCATCGAGAAACTGGGCTTCATCAATGCCAACCACATCCATGCCATCAATATAAAGCAGGATTTGCGAGGCATTCTGAATTGGGATGGAACGGATGCTGTTCTCGTTATGCGAAACAACATTTACATCATCGTATCGTTTATCAATTTCAGGCTTGAAAATCTCCACGCGTTGCTTGGCAATCCGGGCACGGGTAAGCCGCCGGATCAATTCCTCGGTTTTACCGGAAAACATGGAACCGACAACTACCTCGATCCAGCCACGGCCTTGTGATGGATTGTTAGTGGATTTTTCAAGAAACATAAGCAGTGTAGTTTATTCTTTGCTAATTTTAGCCCTTGGTAGGGAACGCAAACTTACTCAAATAATTCTTAACAAGCAGGGCTGTAAAAGGCGGAAAGCATAAAATATTTCAACAACATTTTAACATTCAGATACCATGGATTTAAACCGTTTAACCCGCGACGCCGACGACCTGATACGGAAAGTTGTGTCGAGGTATAACCAGCTATATGTTCCATCAGGCGCCATTTCGCAGGTAGAACTCGACCTGCTGCTCGACGACCTGAGAAACCTCTACGATACATTTAAAACCATCGGGCAGGAAAACCTGAACAGGCAACATCCCATGGAACGTCCGCAGGTATCGGTTGCCTCGCACATAAAGCAGGAACCTGCTTACACGCAGCCTGAACAGGTAATTGAAGCCGAAAAGCCTGCCGCTGAAGAAATTTCAGCGACAATGCCAACCCCTGAGGCAGAATCAAAGCCCATGTTCGCCCCTGAAGCCGCACCCGAAAACATAGCCACAGCCGAAAGCCAGAACGAAACATCGCCAGTTGAGGAAGAATATACTGCGCAGCAACCAACCCATCACCAGGAAACTTTTACCCCTCAACCCGAAATTACCGAGAGCCCGAAACCGGCATATGAACAAACCGTTCAGCCCGCAGCACAAGAGGTAACCACACCCGTACAGCAGGCAGCAGCATCAACCCTGGCCGAAAAATTTAATACTCCAAAATCGTTGAGCGAGGTCATTGCATCGTCCCAACCTTCGGCCGGCGCCCGAATGTTGTTACAACCTATTGCCGACCTGAACACCGGCATTGGCCTTAATGACAAGTTCAGCTTTATCAGTGAACTGTTCGGCAATAATCCTGCTGTTTACGAAGAAGCAATTACCCGTATTAACAGGGCTGTGAACCTCGACGAAGCAAATTGGATTTTACAGAAATATCATTCGCATGAGTGGGACCACAAACATGAAACCCATAACAGGCTTCAGGATTTTATAAAGCGAAGGTTTATCTGAAAAGATTCATTGCTTCGGGCTTTCCGGGTGTGAATTGCAGAACCTTCAATTTTAGTGCCCATAAAGAGGTCCCCGAAACTTCTATTCCTGCCAGTTTCTTTCCGACATTCTTACGTTTTGGTGTTGCCTGGTGTAGCAGCAGCTATGTAGATTTATGCAAATTGAAGTCTCAATTACGCATTTTCCTGATCTGTTTTTCGTTTTGTCGCTTACATTTGTCAGAGTTTCTTTTAAACTTTATCATTTTCATGCTTCATTGATGCATGATAATCGTGGTCAGTAACTTAATTTAGCTAATTCATTCTGAAAGGAATTATTATATGAGGATCAATAGTTTAAGCTTTCGGGGAATTTTATTTTTACTTTTTTACCTGTTCCTGTTTCCATCGTGCACCAAAAACAATGAAAACCTGCAGGCGCAAACCGTAAATCTATATGGTATTATCCCCCTTCCACTTGATGTAGTGCCCGGAAATGGCAACCTGGCTGTAAATAAAGATATCATTCTTGTTAACAGCACCAGGTTTCAGGCAGCTGTTTCGGTCGTAGAAAGCGCACTGGAGCAGGTTCTCGGCACTGCCATAAACAGGAACAACTCTGCCGCCGGCAAAACAAATGTTCAGTTTATTGCTGATAACAGCATGGATACCAGCACTTATCGAATTGAAATTACCGGAAAAGGAATAAACATCAGAGCAAATACTCCTTCATCTGCTTTTTATGCTGCGCAATCCATCAGGCAGATGATCTGGAATGCGACATCAGGGAAGAAAACGGAAACATTTAACCTGGCACAGATGACCATAAACGATAAACCTGAGTATGCCTGGCGTGGGTTTCACATGGATGTTGCGCGGCATTTTTTTACAAAGGAGTATATCCTGAAAATGATCGACTGGCTTGCATATTACAAGATTAACAAGTTGCACCTCCATCTTTCCGACGACCAGGGATGGCGGGTGCAGTTGGATCAGTTTCCTTTGTTAACCGAAGTTGGCGCCTGGCGGACATTTAACAAATATGATTCTGTATGCATGAACCTGGCGAAGACCGATGCCAACTACGAAACCGATAAAAGGTTTATAAAGACTGTAAATGGCCAAACATTGTATGGAGGATTTTACACCAAACAAGATTTACGCGAAATAATAGCCTATGCTGCTGCAAATTACATTGATGTGATCCCCGAAATTGATATGCCCGGACACATGTCGGCAGCCATCAGGGCATACCCTCAGTTATCGTGTGTAGATTCCGCGGGCTGGGGAACCGAATTTTCGTTTCCGATTTGCCCGTGCAACGATCCGGTAATGGATTTCTCGTTTAAGGTTTGGGACGAAATTGCGGATCTCTTTCCATCAAAAGTGGTTCACATTGGTTGCGATGAGGTGGAAAAAGGAACCTGGGCTTCATCACCGGCTTGCCAGGCATTTATGAAACAGCACGGGATGACAGACCTGAACGAAATTCAGAATTATTTCGTGAAAAAAATCCAGGAACACCTGCAGGCGAAAGGCAAAACTGTTATTGCTTGGGACGACGTAATTGACGGGAAAGTCAATAACAAAATCACCATGATGTTCTGGCGCGACTGGGTTGCAGATTCGCCACAACGATGCGCTGAGAACGGCAATCCGATAATCATAACCGACTGGTCGTGTTTTTACCTTTCGAGTTCTCCATCTGATGAAAAACTGAAAAAGCTGTTCGATTATAATCCTGCAAAAATATATCCTGCTGTTGTTCTGAACAAAATACAGGGAATGCAAAGCTGTGTATGGACTGAGGAAATACCTTCAGAAGCGGTATTCGAACAACACGTTTTTCCTGGTTTGCAAGTGCTTGCCGAAATCTGCTGGACCAATCGCAGAGACTGGTCTTCGTTTCAAAACAGGATGAAACCGCACTTCATACAGATGAAATCCCAAAAGATAAACTTTCGCCAACCGGCCTGGGTAAACTAAGTTCTCGGTTCCGTCAAATTCATTCAGAAATCAAGCCAACAACTTATTTCTAATACTTTAAGCCTTAGATCTTATCCCTTAGATCTTACACCTTATTTCACAATCCTTTATCCTTACATCTTCAGCCATCGGCTCAAAAAGCAACGACGCCTATTCATTTTGCGCGTATTGAGGTTTTTACTGCGCAAATTCCTACGTGCTTTGCAAATTTGAAGTATAGCTTTGCAATAGTATGAATGAGCCTTATTAAAAATTAAATAAAACATTAATTATAAATCACATGTTTATAGGCGTTGATCTGGGTGGAACCAATATTAGGGCTGGTTTATCCGACAAAGGAGTGATTACATCTGTAAATCAGGCTTTACTTATTGAAAAGGATTCGGTACAGAAAACAATTTCACAATTGATTTCGATTATTGCCCCTTTGGTAAGTCCCGCAGTTAAAGGCATTGGCATTGGAGTTCCTTCGGTGGTGGACGTTGATAACGGAATTGTTTTCGATGTAGTAAATATTTCCTCCTGGAAAAGAGTGGAGCTGAAAAGCATACTGGAAGCAGAATTTAAAATACCTGTGCGAATAAATAACGATGTAAACTGTTTTGCGCTGGGCGAACACATATACGGACAGGGTAAATCTTTTTCATCCCTGGTAGCCCTGGCGCTTGGTACAGGCCTTGGTGCGGGAGTTATTGTAAACAACGCACTTTATTGCGGCAAAAATTGCGGCGCAGGCGAAATCGGTTCTTTACCCTATCTCGATAGTAATTTTGAATTTTACGCCAGCAGTTCATTTTTCGAATCCCGGTTTTCGACTTCTGCATTTCAGGCACACGAAGATGCCCTTGGCGGAAATGCCGATGCACTCCAGGTATGGGATGAATACGGACAACACCTTGGCAATGTATTAAAAGCCGTTGTTTACACCTACGATCCTGAAGCCATCATCCTGGGTGGTTCTATCTCGAAAGCATATAATTTCTTCGAAGCTTCGATGAAACAAGCCATGGCCGATTTTCTTTTTCCCGAAACCCTTAAAAAGCTGAAAATAATAAGATCCAAAACCCCAAATATTGCACTGCTTGGAGCGGCCGCTCTTGTAAATAATGTTTAGCTTTGACAGGATATACCTGAACGACGCACTGAATCTGAACATCTGAAAAAAATATGTTTTACATGCTAAAAGAATTTGTGTTTAAAACCGGGATAGTTTTGGCCTGCCTCATACCATTGCAGTCTTTTACCCAGGTTAAATCCAATAATCCGGAAAAAATTCTCCTGAAAGAAAACTGGTACGTTCAGAAATCAGGTACCGTTAACCAGCCGGGCACTGTGCTGTCGTCGAATAAGATAAATAAAGCAAACTGGTACAAAACAACAGTCCCGTCGACGGTAATGGGCGCACTGACTGCCAATGGTTTGTATAAGGATATTTTTATTGGCGACAATTTTAAAAATGTCGACAAGATCCAATTTAACGATTCGTGGTGGTATTACAGGCAGTTTAATATTTCCAATTTTAAAAAAGGCCAACATGTAACGCTAAATTTTGATGGCATCAGTTATTATGCAAACATCTGGCTGAACGGGAAACTACTGGCTTCGCGCGACAGCTGTTTTGGCACATTTCGGAGGTTTAGTTTTGATGTCAGCAAGCTGGTAAGCAGCACGAATAATATCATTGCCGTTGAAGTTTTCAGGGCACAACCTGGCGATTTTAACACGGGGTTTGTTGACTGGAACCCAAGACCCCAGGATGAAAATATGGGAATCTGGCGACCGGTTTACCTTGAAATTTCGGGCGATGTAACCCTTCGTAACTCATACGTGGAATCAGATTTGAACATCACTACGCTCGATGAGGCTTCGCTCATCGTGAAAACAAGCCTGAAAAACAATTCATTAAAGCAAATTAAAGGACTTCTTAAAGGAAACATTGAAAACATCAGCTTCAGTTACCCTGTACAGATCGAGCCGGGCCAGTCAATTGATCTCAAACTTACACCTGCCGAAATTCCGGCTCTTCACATAAAAAATCCCCGTCTGTGGTGGTGCAACAACCTGGGCGCTCCCCTATTATACCACCTCGACCTGAGCTTCGAAGCAAACGGTGTAACTACAGATAAACAGAAAGTTACTTTCGGTATACGTAAGATTGAAATGTACACCAACGCAGCCGGCCACAAGGGATTTAAACTTAACGGGAAAGAGGTGCTTATTAAAGGCGCCGGCTGGACCGATGATATTTTCCTTCGCGACAGCCTGCAAAGTATTGAAACACAGATTCAGTATGTAAAGCATATGAACCTGAACACCATACGGCTCGAAGGGTTTTGGGGCAACAACCAGGATATTTATGACTTATGCGATAAATATGGAATCCTGATCATGGTTGGATGGAGCTGCCACTGGGAATGGGACGAATACCTGGGCAAAGCTTGCGGCGATTTCGGTGGCATTCAGACTGAAAGCGACATTACCCTGGCGCTCAACTCATTCCGCGACCAGTTGCTCTGGTTGCGCAACCACCCATCTGTTCTTGTCTGGATGGTTGGAAGCGACAAATGCCCGAAACCTGAACTCGAAATCAGTTACGCAAATCTTATCAAAAGTATTGACGACAGGCCTTACCTGGTTTCGGCAGGAACCCGAATAAGTACCGTGAGCGGACCATCGGGTGTAAAAATGAACGGGCCATACGAATACGTTTCTCCCAATTACTGGTATACTGATACTATAAATGGAGGGGCCTTCGGGTTTAATACCGAAACCGGCCCGGGGCCACAGGTGCCTGTGCTTGAATCCGTTAAAAAGATGATTCCGGCTGATAAACTCTGGCCGCCAAACGAAATGTGGAATTACCATTGCACCCATTCGAAACAGGCATTTAATACCATGGATGTTTACAATACCGCCCTCGAAGCACGTTTTGGCAAAGCTACTGATCTCGACGATTACCTGTTAAAATCAAATGCCCAGAGCTATGAAGCCATGAAAGGCATGTTCGAGGCTTTCAGGGTAAATATTCCGAAAACAACCGGTATCATTCAGTGGATGCTCAATTCGGCCTGGCCTTCGATGTACTGGCATTTGTACGATTATTACCTCAGGCCTTCAGCTGCATATTATGCAGCCCGGAATGCAAATCAACCTATTCAGCTCATTTACAACTATGGAAACAATTCCATTTATGCTGTAAATGAAACCCGACAGGAAGTGAAAAACTTCAACACAGAAATCAAGTTGCTTAATACAGGTTCTAACGTATTGACAAATAAGAATCTGATTGTAGATATTCCTTCAAATTCTTCCGTCAAAATTATGCAGCTTGACCCTTTGACAGAGAATGAATTCCTCAGCATGAAATTAACCGATGCAAACGGAAAGCGGGTTGCCGGAAATTTCTACTGGCTTTCGGATAAACCTGATGAATTTGCCTGGGATAAAACAAACTGGGTATTTACACCGCTGAAATCGTTTGCTGATCACACGCCGCTAAACGAATTGCAGCCTACGAAAATTACTATTGTTTACAAAACAGAAGTCAACGGCAGCAACATGAAAATTCATACTTGGATTTCGAATCCGACAGATAAAATAGCATTTTTTATTTCGCTTATGCTGAATGATGAAAAAGGAGAAAGCATTTGTCCTGTTTTCTGGGATGATAATTATATCAGCCTGCTGCCCGGCGAAAAACGCGAAATAAACTGCACTGTATCCCGAAATGTAGTAGCTAAAACCAAACCTCAGCTGCTGGTTTCAGGTTGGAATATTAAACCGCAAAGCATTACCATAAAATAGAATGCAGGTAATTTTTCAAAATTAGTTGAACACTTTAAAACAAACTACATGAAGAACAAAAGACCATTAATGATAATGCTTATCATGCTTATTTTCTTCGTGATCTCGTTTCTCACCAATATACTTGGTCCGCTGATTCCTGATATAATTAAAAGCTTTCGACTGGGTATTGGCTTAGCCGGATTCCTGCCTTTTTCGTTTTTTGTCGCTTACGGATTTATGTCAGTTCCGGCCGGGATACTGATTGAAAAATATTCGGAAAAAACCGTGATGATCGCTGCTTTTATGCTTGCCTTTATCGGGGCTTTAACATTCGCAATTTTGCCCAGTTTCGCGGTTGCATTACCTTCGCTATTCCTTATCGGCATCGGAATGGCTATGCTCCAGGTAGTCATAAATCCATTGCTTAGACAGTCGGGCGGTGAAGAGCATTTTGCATTTTTTTCGGTATTGGCACAGCTTGTTTTCGGACTGGCATCCTTCCTCAGTCCGCAATTATATAGCTACCTGGTTCTTAATCTTCACAAAAATGATAATTCATTTATCGTCAGGATCCTGAATCCGCTGGTCCCTGTAAACCTTGAATGGGCTTCACTTTACTGGGTTTTTGCGCTGGTGGTTCTGTTCATTATTGTGGTGATTTGGATTACCCGTTTCCCGAAAGTGGAATTGAAAGCAGATGAAAAAATGGAAACAGGACTTGTTTTTCGCGAACTCCTGAAGAACAAGCAGGTATTGCTTTTCTTTGTCGGCATATTCGCTTATGTGGGAACCGAACAGGGTATAGCCAACTGGGCTTCCAAGTTTCTGCAAACCTACCATGGCATCGATCCGGCCACTACCGGCGCCAATGTAATATCCTATTTCTGGGGATTGCTTACACTGGGTTGCCTGCTTGGCCTTTTGCTCCTGAAACTTGTCGACAGCCGCAAGGTGTTGCTGGTTTTTGCATCCGGAGCCATCATCTCGCTTGCTATTGCATTATTTGGCCCGGCTACGGTTTCCATCTACGCTTTCCCGATCACCGGATTTTTTGCATCAGTAATGTGGTCGGTAATTTTTTCGCTTGCGCTGAATTCGGTTCCTGCGCATCACGGAACATTTTCGGGAATCCTTTGTACAGCCATCATTGGCGGGGCCGTGCTGCCGCTGGTTATTGGCGCTATAGGCGAGTTTACAGGACTCAGATTCTCAATGTTGCTGCTCTTTATCACGCTGGGATACATTTTCAGTATTGGCATCTGGGCGAAGCCACTGGTTACCAATAAAACTTTTTGAAACAAAGCCCGAAAACGGTAGATGGTAGACATGGTTCTAAAATAAATTTCAGATTTTACCCCCCCGGAGCTTTTCAGTATTCAAACTGTCGGTTATGAAATCAGGCAATGATAAATACCCGAAAGTTGAAATTTTTGATTTAGATTTGCTTGTCACAGGAATTAGGAAAATGCACAAAATCATCTTACTGATTGACATTTCGGAGGAATATGGTCAGAACCTGATGAAAGGGGTTGTGAAATATTCGAAGGAGCAGGGACCATGGATTTTCTGTCGTATGCCGCTTTTCTACCGCGAAACGCTAGGTATGGAAGGCATTGTGGATTTTGCCAAAGAATGGGGCGCCAACGGCATTATCGCCCAGTTGTATAATGACCTGGATATTAAAAAAATCCTTGACGCAGGAATTTCACTGATAGTCGAAGATTTTAAAGAACGTTTTTCGGATATCCCGAATATTACCGGTGGTTATTTCGAAGCCGGGAAAATGGGTGCTGAATATTTTCTGGAAAAGGGTTTCAGAAATTTTGGATTTTATGGATTCAAAAATATTGTCTGGTCGCGCGAGCGGTCCGAAGGTTTCGAGAATCACCTGAAGTCACTCGGTTACGATGTTCACTATTTTGATAATGAACAGGCTCCGTCGCGGGAGTTGTGGCATTACAAACCTTCGGCATTAAGCCAGTGGTTGCAGTCGCTGCCAAAACCAATTGCCATAATGACTTGCGACGACGAACGCGGACAGCATATCACCGAAGCCTGCAAACACGCCAAAATTCAGATACCGGAGGAGATAGCCGTGCTGGGGGTTGACAATGATAAAATGACCTGCAATTTATCGGACCCACCTTTGTCGAGTATTGATCTGGATACCGAAAAAGGAGGTTACGAAGCCGCCAGGCTGATGGATATGATGATTACCGGGCAAATTACCCAACACTACGACATTCTGGTACAACCAACGCAGGTTATAACCAGGCAGTCGACAGATATTGCATCAGCGAATGATAAATACATTGCCCGGGCACTAAAATTTATTCATATAAATATCGACAACAGGATTAATGTAACTGATGTGCTGAAAGAGGTTCCCCTGTCGCGCCGTGCACTCGAAAAACGATTCCTCGAAACAACCGGTACCGGTGTTTACAAATACATATACAATCTTCAGATACAGAAATTCGCTCAAAGGCTTCTTGAAACCGATAAAACCATATTCGAAATAGCGCTTGAGTCAGGATTTGAAAACAGCAAGAACATCTCCCGACAGTTCAAACAGGTAAAAGGCTGTACTCCGATTGAATACAGGAAAAGACATCTCACAGGCAACTGATTTTGTTCCCGGTAATCAAGTTTAAAAAAATTCTCCGGGTTTTCAAAATGCATTTAAGGGGTTTTCATTTTTATTACGCTGATTTATAAAAACGTAAGCATTTGTATTGGTGCTCGTTGCAATTATTGATTTAAAATTATTGGCATATAGTGTATTCCCTTTTATCAAAAAAAATAAAATTGATTTAACTTTACGTAGCACAGAGGCTATCACCAATTATTAAGCACTCTAAAAGTTTTTTTTTCAATAACCCACTAGCCTGCTTAAGCGATAGCCTACCAACAAGATAAAGTTTAGGTGCAGTGGCTTAATTGCGCAATTTGAAGAATATAATACGCAAATCCATACATGCATCGACCAATCTATATATATCTTTGACACTAGCCTAATTTTAAATAGAAAATTTATCTGTTTTAATGGTAAAGCCTAATATTTATTACTTATGTGGCTAACAAAATATTATCAGTAAATGTAAAAAGCAAGACCAACCAAACCCTCAAACCATGAAAAAAAAGTTACTAATCAAACTCGTGCCTATCCTGCGAAAAAAGACGCTTTATTTGACTGCGTTTTTATTAATGATTGCACAAACCGCTCTTTTTGCACAAAATATTAATGTAAAAGGAACGGTAAAATCCGAAGACGGATCAACGATGCCTGGCGTAAGTGTTATCGTTAAAGGAACGTCGATCGGAACAACAACATCAATTAACGGAACCTACAATGTTTCGGTATCCGCAAAAGGGACACTGGTGTTTTCGTTTATCGGATACGAATCAGTAGAAATACCGGTTGCCGGCACCCAAACGATTGATGTAATGCTCAAGGAATCAGCAACTAATCTGAGTGAAGTTGTAGTTATGGGTTACGGAACCCAGCAGAAAAAAGATGTAACCGGCGCAGTTGCAGTGGTTTCGGCCAAAGAACTGAAGGACAGGCCAAACACTCAATTCGGTTATTCGCTCGAAGGTAAGGCTGCCGGAGTTCAGGTCATCCGTTCGTCGGGCCAACCCCAATCCGGATTTTCAATTCGTGTTCGCGGAACCTCGTCAATAACATCGGGAAGCGACCCGATATACATTGTTGATGGTGTTCAGACTTACAATACCAACGAAATAAATCCTTCAGATATTGAAAGTTTTACTGTTCTAAAAGATGCTTCATCTGCAGCCATTTACGGAAGCAGCGGAGCCAACGGTGTGGTTTTAATTACGACCAAAAGGGGTAAAAATCAAAAGTTAAAACTGGATTTCAATACTTCATTAACCGTATCTCAGGTATGGAAAAAAATGAGCGTACTTGATGGAAGCCAGTTTAAAGACCTTGCTATCGAAATGGGCGAAACTTCCGACCCAGTATTCTGGGATAAATATAATCTGAATACTGATTGGCAGAAAGAGATATTCCGCAATGCCCTCTCGCAGAATTACCAGCTGTCAGCAACCGGCGGCACTCAAAAAACCACTTACTATTTCTCAGGTTCCTGGGTCGACCAGAATGGTATTGTACTGAATAACAGCGTGAAAAGAGCTACTTTTAAAGCAAATGTAGATCATCAGGTAAACAAAGTTCTGAAAATCGGGACCAGCCTTTCGTACGACAACTGGAAAGACGTTTCAGTTGCAGAAAATGATAGAAACGGAGTAATTACCCGTTTATATACTACCATACCAAATATAGGAATCAGGGACCCGGATGAACCGGAAGCGTATGCAAGAAGCCCTTTTATCAACGACCTCGAAAATCCGGTTTCAACGGTGTATCAGCCTGAACAATTATTTGTAAACGACAGGCTTCATGGTAACGCTTATATGGAAGCTGAAGTTATAAAAGGACTTAAACTAAAAAGCCTTTTCGGATTTGAAAGTACCGTTGGAAAATTTAAATCATTCCAGGATTCGGTTCAAACCAGGTGGGGAAAATCAAACGCCGGAATAGCCAGCGAATCTAATTATGATTATCAGTATTGGGTTTCGGAAAATACTGCAAATTATAACCGGAAAATACAAGAGCACAACATTGCATTGATGGCCGGATTTATAGTTTCGAGAGAAACAACCGACAACAACTACAAAACATCGAAGGATTTCAGCCTGGCATCCAATGGCAATACCGACGTTGGTTCAGGTAGGGTACAAAGCCCGGTAATCCCTTATTATGTACGTAAATCACATATGTCCTATATTGGTCGTATAAACTATTCATACAAGGATAAGTATTTCTTAACTTCCAATTTCAGGGCTGATGGTTCAGGACAGTTCTCACCTGAGAACCGCTGGGGATATTTCCCGTCATTTTCAACAGGATGGAGAATTTCGCAGGAAGGATTCCTGAAAAACAATCCTGTGATCAGCGAATTAAAAGTTCGCGCCGGCTGGGGAATTGTAGGTAACGACAGAGCTGCACCCTATGCATGGTATGGCATTGTTGATACACTTAACAACAAGTACCTGATTGGAGGCGAAACCCATACTGCATTTACCCCTTCCACATTAGAAAACTCCGCACTGCGCTGGGAAAAAACATCACAACTCGATATTGGTATCGACCTGGGTGTTTTGGATAACAGACTGACATTGAGCGCCGATTATTATTATAAAAAGACATCTGATATTTTACTGGAAGTTCCACAGCCAACAAGTACAGGTTATTCTACAGCATTGCAGAATGCAGGTGAACTCGAAAACAGAGGGTTTGAATTCCAGGTTAGTTCAAGAAATATTGTTAGTTCCGATTTCAGATGGAATACTGATTTCAACATTTCATTCAACAAAAACAAAGTGTTAAGTATTATCGGAAACACAATCCATTCAGGTGGAATAAATCCGGCCGGTGACGAATTTAACACAGCTGTTGTTCAGGAAGGGCAGCCTTTGGGTTCGTTCTATGGAAAAATTTCACAAGGTGTTGATCCTGCTACCGGAAATATCGTTTTCCTGAAAACAGCTGACGGTTCAGCAGATAGTACAGGAATAATCGGTAATGCAAATCCAAAATGTATTTACGGTCTTACCAACTCCTTCGCTTATAAAAACTGGACATTGGATATCTTTATTCAGGGCGTTCAGGGTAACCAGATCATGAATGCAACACGTATTTTAACCGAGTCGATGGCGCTGACCATGAACCAATCGGCATCCGTACTTAACAGGTGGAAAAATCCTGGCGACATCACAGATATGCCGGGAATTAGTCCAACCAATTGGAATAATTCAAATCCATCAACCAGGTATATCGAAAACGGATCGTATCTAAGGCTTAAGTCACTCACCCTGGGTTATACACTTAATCCCGCGGCGTTAGCTAAGCTAAAAATTACCCGTTTTATGGTATATTTTACTGCCGAAAACCTGCTCACCTTCACCAAATATACCGGATTTGACCCCGAAGTAAGCGCATTCAGCAGCAACAACCAGGATGCAACAAATCAAAATACGGCACTTGGCGTCGATTATGGAACTTATCCACAATCAAGAGATTATGTGTTAGGTTTAAAAATTACCTTCTAATACTTTAAAACAAAAATGATGAAAAAATATTCTTTCAATATGCCCATTTTTATCATGCTGCTCCTGATTGCGGCATCATTGGGCTCCTGCAATAAATTTATCGATGATAAACCCGTAACATCATTAACCACGGGAAACTCCTACAAAACTGCTTCCGATATGGAAAATGTGCTGGCAGGATGTTACAATATCTTTTACGGCTCCGACTACTATCAGTGGGAATATGTTATGCTGAGCGATGTCAGGTCAGATAACGCTTATCCGGGTGGTTACAACGAGGAAACGTTTTACGACTACGACAGGTTCATCCTGCCACCGAGTAACACCCACAATAATACAAACTGGGGCGCTTTATACAGAGGCATAGCTCGCTGCAATATTCTACTCGATAAAATAGGTAGTGTATCCGACCCTGCATTAACCGATACAAGGCGTGCACAAATTATAGGCGAAGCTAGTTTTCTCCGTGCATTTCATTACTATCAGCTTGTAAAATTATACGGTGGTGTTCCAATTGAATTGGAATCAAATACCGCAGATCCGGGTGTTACCCGTAAAGCAAGAGCTTCTGAAAAAGAAGTATACGACCAGATTGTAAAAGACCTGGAAGTTGCTGTTACAAATCTGCCTGATACCTATGGCAACATGCCTTCAGTAAATAAAGTGCGTGCTACCAGGGGTGCCGCCAATGCCACATTGGCAAAGATATGGGCTCAACGGAGTGACAGGGATTATACCAAAGTGATCACTTACTGTGATGCAGTTATAAACAGCGCTGCCGGCTATTCGTTAATGGCAAATTACGCTGATTTATTCGATGGGGCACATTACCTCAATTCTGAGTCCATTCTCGAAATCCCTTTTCAGGAAGGCAATTGGTCGGCTTCGAGCTGGGGAATTCAGCTTTATTTAGCACCGGAAGACGCATGGCAGAAATATTGTGTTCCATCCAAGGACCTGGTAGCGGCATACGATGCTGAAGGAGATGCAATCAGGAAAAATGCCAATATTATTTTCATGACTGAGGATGCCAATGGTGACCCGATCAGCTGGAATGATGAAAACTGGAATCCTTGTGGCGATCCAACTATTGGAACTCCGTTTAACTATAAGCAAAAACATCCTGCCGGATGGGCCAGTGGTGATGATTATTACCTGATTCGGTTAGCAGATATAATATTGCTGAAAGCCGAAGCTCTAAATGAAACAGGCCAAACCGGACCGGCAGCTACCCTGGTGAACCAGATCAGAAGCAGGGTTCATCTTGGACCAATATCTGCATCGCTTTCAAAAGCTGAAATGAAAACAGCCATACTTAATGAACGGAGGCTGGAACTCGCATTTGAGGCGCAACGCTGGGATGATCTTGTTAGGAATGGTGTTGCAACAAGCGTTATGCTGGCTTTGGAAGAATACACTTACACATGTTCCGGGGGCGAACCCAGTGACAAAACAAAAATGGATTATTCAAATTGTGATCAGAACCATTGGATCATGCCAATCCCCCAACTTGAAAGGGATGCCAATCCAAATCTGACACAAAATCCCGGTTACTAAAGAAATAGTTACAGTTAATAAGTTGAGCGTGTTTCTTTACTCATAGGCGAAATACATCGATTTATGCCAAACTACACCTGATCTGATGTTTGAAGATAATATCAGGTGAATATGAAAATTAGCTGTAACAACCAGCCTGCCGTTTAGAGCAGGCTGGTTTTTTTATGAATAGCAATCGCCGAAATGGTTTACATTTGTATCCCGGACCGGGTTTCCATGATTGCTGGTAGCTTTCTTGCCCCTGTTAACCAAACCAATATCCAATGAAACTCTACCTTATACCCACCCCCATCGGTAACCTGGAGGATATTACACTCAGGGCTTTGAGGATATTAAAGGAAGTGGACATCATTCTGGCCGAAGATACCCGCACTTCCTCAAAGTTGCTCAGGCATTTTGAAATCGATAAAAAAGTACTGGCACATCACCAGTTTAACGAACACAAAACAGCCGAAAGCCTGGTGCGGCAAATGCGTGAAGGTACAACCATGGCTTTGATTTCGGATGCAGGCACTCCAGGCATTTCCGATCCCGGTTTTTTGCTTACGCGCGCCTGCCTGCAAGCCGGTGTTGAAGTGGAATGCCTGCCCGGACCAACAGCTTTTGTGCCGGCCCTGGTGAACTCGGGCCTGCCCTGCGACCGGTTTTTATTCGAAGGTTTTCTGCCCCATAAGAAAGGCCGCCAAACCAGGCTCAAAGAGTTAGCCCGGCAGCCCTATACTTTTATACTGTACGAATCGCCTTTCCGCCTGGTTAAAAGCCTCGAACAACTTGCCGAACACCTGGGCGGTGACCGCCAGGCCTGTGTTTCGCGTGAGCTAACTAAAATTTATGAAGAAAACAGGCGCGGTACTTTAACCGAACTGGCGGCATGGTACAAAGCGCATCCTCCAAAAGGTGAAATTGTACTTACTGTAGGAGGTTCGGCCGGAAACCAAACGGCAACCGAAAACGAAACTGATGAAGAAGAATAATGATGTTGATATTGCCTGGTCAGGAATGTGATTTCAGGCTACAGAAAGTCAAATTAAAGTTTTCTACACTTGCAGATGAATTGCTGCAATAATCAACAGCTTCACAACCAGGTATAACCAGGATTTAAAGATGACTTACACATACGAATATCCGCGTCCGGCAGTAACAGCAGATATAGTTGTACTTAAAAAGAATGCTGAAGGCTATTCCGTTTTGCTGATTGAACGCAAACATGCCCCCTTTGCCGGTTCGTGGGCATTGCCCGGAGGTTTCCTGAATATGGACGAAACACTGGAAGAAGCTGCATTGCGCGAACTGCAGGAAGAAACCGGGATTACAGGGATAGCGCTGCAACAATTTCATACTTTCAGCAAGGTAAACCGCGATCCCAGGCATCGCACCATTACAACCGTATTTATAGGGTTTGCCAACGAAAACACGCCGGTACCACAGGCGGGCGACGATGCTGCAAAAGCACAGTGGTTCAACTTAGAATCCTTGCCCCCGCTGGCTTTCGACCATGGTTTGGTTATTGATATGCTAGATCGGAAGAGCACACGTCTGAACTCCAGTCACTTAGGCATCTCGTA
>CALCJE010000378.1 GCA_937965665.1 uncultured Bacteroidales bacterium | reverse complement strand
TAAATGGGAAATCGACTCGCTTTGCTACCCTATACGACTGGCACATGGTTACTGGAAAACTACCGGCGACACCTCTGTTTTCGACAGCCGTTGGAACGAGGCTATGGAACTGGTATACAACACTTTTAAAACACAACAACGCAAAGAAAACCAGGGACCGTATTCGTTTAAACGAACCACCAGCTGGCAAACTGATACAGTTCCCGGCAACGGAATGGGTAATCCAATCCGACCGGTTGGGCTGATCTGTTCAATTTTCAGGCCATCGGATGATGCCACTATATTCCCTTTCCTGGTTCCTTCCAATTATTTTGCAGTTGTTTCGCTACGGCAACTCAGCGAAATTTCCGAAAAAGTAACCGGCAATACATCACTGGCAACGCGTTGTAAAAACCTTGCTGATGAAGTAGAACAAGCCTTGAAAAAACATGCTATTGCCGATCACCTGAATTATGGTAAAGTGATTGCTTTCGAAACCGATGGTTTTGGAAACCGGTTGTGGATGGACGACAGCAATGTACCCAGCCTGCTGGCGCTTCCATATTTGGGATGTATTGGCGTTAATAATCCGCTGTATAAGAATACACGCAAATTTGTGTTAAGTAAGGATAATCCCTGGTATTTCGAAGGAAAAGCAGCCTCCGGAATCGGAAGCCCGCATACCTTGCAGGATAAAATATGGCCGATGACCATCATTATGCAGGCTTTAACCAGTACCAGCGCAAGCGAAATAGAACAATGCCTCGCCATGCTTAAAGCTACCCATGCCGGCAAGGGAGTTATGCATGAGTCGTTTGATAAGGACGATCCCGCCAAATATACACGAAGCTGGTTTGCCTGGGTTAACACTCTATTTGGTGAACTGATTCTGAAAATACATAAAGAACATCCCGAATTGCTGAAATAAATAAAAAAGGAAATTAAATAGGTAAAAGCTGACGTTCAGCGAATTCTCATAAAAAAAAACAGGCACTCTTTAGGGTGCCTGTTTCCTTTTTATACTGGTTACAAATTAATTGGGTGAAGTGCAATAATTCTTACTCTTATCCCACCAGAGTGGTGTGTTGGTAAGATCGCCACCCGAACCCATCAAAATAACACCTTTATCATATTCAGTCTTGTTGTTGATGCTTTCGGAAGCAGGAATTTTAACCCTCCTGATAAAACTTGCCGGGTTTGCAAAATTTGAAGGTGCAGCGCCATAAGTTGCAGGGTCGCGGTACACAGGAACATCAAAACGAGGCAAATTGAGACGCCGTTTATCACTCCATCCTTCTATCGATACATCAGGGAACAGTGAAATATACTTCTGGGTAATGATTTTTTCGAGTTGTGTATTACCAGCACCCGAAATATCATCAAAATTAGCACTTGTACCAGCCAGGTTCTTTTCGGTTGAAGCCAGGTAGGCATCGGAACCGGTTACACCCCAACGGGCAAATGAAGCTGCCACACCTTTGGTATATTCGGCTTTTGCATTCCCTGAAACACCCATCCTGAGCATGGCTTCTGCTTTCAGGAAGCACACTTCTTCATACAGCATCAGGTCGTACTTACGGTTTAGCTTACGTGCCGATGGAGGCCCGACGGTATAAACGCCAAGTATTGCAATTTGTGTACTCTTGTTGGGATCCTGGTTTACATTGTCAGGATGCAGTCCCGGGGGAACACCCTTCCATGAACCACTGGATGCCGGATCGAACATAACAGGTGCCCTGGGATCGACTTTTGCTGGCTTAACAGTTGCTGTAACCGCAGCTGGCCAATCGATACCACCGATGTTAGTAACCAGTTTTTCGAACGAGGATGTCATATGCTGAGTTTCGCCCCATGAGAAAAGTAAAGTATAATTGTAATCGTTACCCCATCCTTCATTCGATGGAGGGCATTTAGCATCGTCAGCTTCCGATTCCATAACGCCTGCAGCAATGGCAGCTTCAGCCTGTTGTTTGCTTAAAGCAGCATCAACTTCCGAAACCCTTAGTGCAAGCCTCAGCCTGAGTGAATTTGCAAACTTTTTCCATTTGTTTACATCTCCACCGTAAATCATATCCTCACTTGAATTGAGGAATCCTTTTGCCGGGTTCATCATTTTAACAGCCTCGTCGAGTTCGCCAAAAAACTCTTTATACTGATCTTCGACAGAAACATAAGGCGGGTTTTCAACCACATTTTTATAGCTTGGGAAAGGCATTACACCAAACAAATCGGTGGCCTGGCTTTGAATGTAAACGCGCCATATCCTGGCAAGAGCCACGGTGTTGACACGATTAGGATCATCTTTACCAAGGTTAATAATTCCATTCAACGAGGATATCCAGCTGAGAACTGAATTCCAGTAATCTATTGTCCAGCCATCGTTCGAAAAATAATTACGTGTGTTTATCCAACCCGAAGGAACTTCATCGAGCATCTGCGAATAGAAATCGATATGCAGACTTTTTACCCTTTGGTAGCGGTGGGCTCCGTCGTAGGTTGACCCGGCACGCAAAATGGTGGATATCTGGGATGTACTGAAATCGTACATTGCACCGGTTGGGTGGTGCGGGTCCTTATTCATTTGATCCAGATCGGAGCAAGAGAACAGGCCGAAGATTATGAGTATGAGAAAATATTTTGTTGTTTTCATGTGTGTTTCAGATTTAGGGTTAGAAGTTCAGATTCAAATTAAATCCTATGCTGCGCAACTGAGGCATGGTTCCGTACTCAATTCCCTGCGCATTTCCGGTTGAATAAGTAGCTTCCGGGTTAAAGCCTTTGGTATTACTCGAAATCATAAACAGGTTACGGCCAACCAGGCTAATTTTAACTGCATTAAGTTTTACTTTGTGCACTAAATCCGAAGGCAGGGTATAACCCAGACTGAGTTCCCTGAAGCAAACATTAGTAGCATCGTAAATCCAGGCTTCTGTTATCCCTGAAATTCCACCAAAATATGCCTGAGGGGTTACGCTCTTAGTATTAACTGCCCCTGTCGATTTCACTATTGAGTTTGGTACAACCAGTCCTCCCTCACGTCCTTCGAGAGTCATTGACAGTGTTCCGGCAGATGCACCTGATTTGATGGACCCCATATAAATTTCGCCGCCATATCTCATATCAATAAGGAATGACAGATCGAAATTATGGAAAGTAAAGTTATTCGAAAAACCCATCATCCATTTGGGCTGGTAGTTACCCAGTTTCGACATATTCTGCGTTTTTAAGGGTATACCGTTATCATCTACCAGGATCTGGCCACTTTCATTCCGCTCGTATTTATAACCGAGGATATCACCATAGAGGCCGCCAACTTCGGCAACAACTTTGATAAAGGATTCTGTTGAAGCATCACTTAACACCTGTATATTGGTTTTATCATTGAGCTCGATAATTTTGTTAGTGTTTTTGGAGTAGTGCAGCGCCAGGTTGCAGGTACATGCTTTCTGTTCAACAACATTTGCATTGAGCGAAAGTTCAACACCCTTATTCTCAACGTTACCGGCGTTCATAATTTCATACTTGTAACCGGTTGCCGGTGGAACAAGTATTTTTATGATCTGGTTGAATGCATTCTTTTTATACCAGGTTAAATCGAAGCCCAGCCTGTTATTGAAAAGTCGGATATCAAAACCTAACTCTGTAGATTTGATACTTTCAGGTTTCAGGTTCGGATTCGTTTTATATTCGTATGGAGATGCTGTAAGAACACCTTTTACAAATAAAATGTTGTAATAATCTTCGAGCATATAAGGCCCGGTATCATTACCAACTTCTGCCCACGAAGCCCTGAATTTTGCAAACGAAAGCGGTCCTAACGTTATATTATTATTAGTGAGTAATTGTGAAAGTACAATGCTACCACCAACCGATGGATAGAAATATGACCGGTTGGATGCCGGCAAGGTAGAGGAAACATCGTTACGGCCGGTAACATCAAGATATGCCCAGTTGTCGTATGAAAGTGAAGCTGTACCATACCACGACCTGATTTCTTTTTCAGTGGTTGTATAGCCGGCCTGGCGGAGAACCCCGTTATTTATAGCATAAAAATCGGGAATAACAAGTCCCTGTGCCTGCGATAACTGGTAATAATTCTTGGCATTCATCAGGTTACCACCAAAAGTAAATACCCCACTCAGTTTATCGAACAGGTTGCCTTGGGCTGTTAATAGAAAATCTGCATTTTGTTCGAAGGCTTTTTCCTGGGTTACCCTGTAATCGCCGGTATAACCGGAAGTGAGCCAGTAAGGCGTACCAGTGGCAAGCCTGTCGCTGAAAAGGGTTGAATTATTATCAAGTCCGTAACGTGCCTTGAGGTTAAGCCATTTGTTAAAATCATATTGTAATGCAACAAAACCTATCATGCGATCCTTATTATCATCGTTTGTATTCCGATAGGCCGACCAATACGGGCTGCGCGACATACCTCCGTAATCAGAAATGTAAGCTGCCGGTGCACCTGTTGAAGGGAAAGCATATTTGCTGGATGCGTATGCTTCATAATCACTCATTGCAACGCTGCGTGGCATAATGAGGTAGTTTTGGAAAATATTATCAGGGTCACCTGCAAGTTTCAACCTGTTATCAGTTAATTGCTTGATATAATTAAACTTAACGTCAGCCGAAAGCTTTCCCCATTTTGAGGTACCACGCATGGTAAATGATGTACGCTGGAACTTGGTATTGGGTACAACGCCAGTATTATCCAAACGAGTAACTCCCAGCCTGAGTGAAGTGTTATCACTGCTGTTGGCTATTTCGAGGCTGTTGGTAGAAGTAAAACCGGTGCGCAGGAAGTTCTTATAAAGATCGTTGCCCTCAGGAGAATAGGCTTTGGTACCCATCAGGGCATTTACCTGCGATCCATCCATTTTACCGCCCCAGCTCCCGGCAGCAGTTGCATCAAAGTTTCCATTTACTCCTTGGCCATATACATCCTGAAATTCAGGTGTTTCCATGGGTGATTCCCAGGTATTATTGGTATTGAATGATACGCCTAATCCCTTTTTCTTGGTTCCTTTTTTGGTGGTTATCATCACTACACCATTACCGGCACGGCTGCCATACAGCGCCGAAGCTGCCGGGCCTTTCAGAACGGATACTGACTCGATATCATCGGGCGATATATCGGCAAGACCAGATCCACGGTCAACACTGCGGTTTCCCCAATAATCATCGGTTCCCCCCGTCGAACTGTTAATCGGAATACCATCGACAACTACCAGTGGCTGGTTGTTACCGGTGAGTGAGTTATTTCCCCTGATAATCATTCGCGATGAACCCGACGGACCAGTTGATGCCTGCCTGACCTGGAGTCCGGATATTTTTCCGCTCAGCGAATTTACCACGTTCGGATCGCGGGTTTCAGTCATTGCATCTCCTTTCAGTTCCTGCATGGAATAGCCCAGGGCTTTCTTTTCACGCTTTATACCTAATGCGGTTACAACCACACCTTCTATCACTTCGGCTGATTGAGTGAGAACAACGTCAACAATGGATTGAGTACCGACGACTACTTCTTTGCCTTCGTAACCAAGAAATGAAAATACTAATATGTCATTACTGCCGGTTACTTTAACGGAGTATGCACCATCAATAGAAGTAATTGCACCGGTTGTGGTACCTTTTACTACTACACTTACTCCCGGTAAAGTTGAGCCATCCTTGGCATCAGTAACCTTACCAGTGATTGTTTTTTGGGCCAATACGAACTGCCAGGAGCAGAACATTATGAGCGCCATCAAGAGTGTCACTTTTTTCATAAGCACATTTGTTTAAGGGTTGATTTGAGGTTTGATTTGAGGTTTGGAATTAGGTTAATTTTAAATAATTACTAGAAGATTGAAAGTAAGAAATCTGAAATGCATGACAAGGTTTTGGAAATACCATGTAATTCTCTACATTAAAGACCAGTACAATAAATTTGTAAACTCATTTATCTTGAGAAATATAGTATTCCCAGACAGATTTATCAGGACGACAAGAAATCAGAGTGCAATGTTGTTTTTATAAACAAAAAATAAAAGTAACAAATATATAGTGATTTTATTCAATATTGTGAATATTTTTTTTTTACAATGGCAAATTTAAACCTGTAAAAGCAAGACTGCGCTGCCTGTTTTGATCCAATTCTTCATATTATACAATACTCATTTTCAATTTTTTAATCCGAATTGATAACTAAGTTTCATGTATATTATTCTCGTATCAACCTGAACCGTCATTTCAATAGTCAATAATGACAGGCCAATTAACCATCAATAATTCGTACTTTTGCTTCAACCAGGATGTTTTTTTATGAATTGCTGCCATTTGTAAAAAAAATGTTCGTAAGATAGGAGCCAGATCAAAATTTATAAATCACTCATTCACTGGATAATATGCACATTATTTTATAGAGTGATAAAAATAAGATAAATTTCTTACCAATCTTAATAATTATTTTCACAATGTTTGGCAATATTATTAATGATTGTTGTAAATTTACACCCTCTTAGTATAAATGTAGATATATACCTGGCATAATAAAGTAAAAGCAACAATGATTATGACAAAAAAAAGCATGCTTTTTGGAAATACTACCGGCGATCCCAGGACTAACAGTTCAAAGAAAAACGGTCTTAAACTATTAATTTCTAAAGAATTATACCTTAATGGAAGCAAATCCATACCTGAGCTTAGTAAAATAATCCGCATGAGCACTCCTACCATAACCCGTGCAATCGACGAACTGATAGAGAGTGGTTTCCTGGTAGAAGAAGGCATTGGGAATTCGAGCGGCGGCCGCAGGCCCAATCTATATGGCCTTAACCCCGGCGCCCGTTTTGTAATGGGTGTTGATGTGAGCAGGTTCCATATCAGGCTGGGAATTTTTAGCCTGAGCAACCAACCTGTAGTTGATATTAAAGTTATTAACGAAGGCCTGGATGTATCAAAAGACATCATGAAAACACTGAAAGACGAAGTGTTTAATTTCATAAAAGAATCGGGTATCGACAAATCAAAACTGATGGGTATAGGTGTTGCCTTTCCCGGTCTAAACGATTTGCATACTGGTATCAGCTACCGATACCTGGGTGATGATAAGCCTGCTACCATTCAATTTGCCAACTTTTTCGATTACCCGGTTTTTGTTGAAAACGATGCTAAAGCCATGGCCCTGGGCGAACAGGCTTTCGGGCTGGCGCAGGGAAAACAAAATGTGCTTTGCCTCAATATCGGGTCGGATATAGGGCTTGGAATGATTCTGAATGGAAAACTTTATAAAGGAAATTCAGGTTTCTCGGGTGAGTTTGGCCATATACAGGTTGATCCCGAAGGACAGCTCTGTTATTGCGGCAAAATCGGATGCCTCGAAACTTTAGCTTCAGGAACTACCATGATTAAAAAAGCCCGTAAAGAAATTTCTGACGGAGCAACTACAGTTATCAGGAATATGGTCGATAACGATCTTTCAAAAATCACCATCGAAACTGTATTGTCGGCAGCACAGCGCGGCGATCAATTTGCCATTAGCCTGCTCGCCGATATGGGTGAACACCTGGGTCGTGGCATTGCCATACTGCTTCACCTCTTTAACCCTGAACTCATTATTATTGGTGGTGAATTAACAAAAGCTGAGAATTACATCATCGATCCTATACAACTGAACCTGAACAAATATACCATTGCCAAAATACGCCGCGATTCCCAGATCCTTACTTCTAATCTCGGCCCCAATGCCGGGCTCATGGGCACCGTTGCCATGGTAATGAATAAGGTTTTTCAAACAGCCTAGTGTTGTTGTAACCATAACTAAAACATAAGCAAAACCAGTTTTTTATTGTGGAAAAAGTTATGTTGAACCTGTTGTTAAGAAATTTTCAGAAAGAAGGTTACTCCATTAAAGAAGCAAGCATGAGAAAATTACATTATACATTTTTCATTGCCGCAATGGCACTGATCGGATTTTATAACCACGCCAATGCACAACAAATTTCCGTACCCGACTGGGAACATCCGGAATTAACCTCATTAAATACGGCAAAGCCTCATGTAACCTATGTGCCTTACGATAACGAAGCACAGGCATTAAAAAATGATCCTAAGGCATCTTCGGCTTATCTTTTGCTGAATGGGAAATGGAAATTTAAACTTTCCGACAATTACACCCAGGTACCTGCAGGATTTTACAAACCGGGATTCGATGCATCGGCGTGGGCAATGATTGATGTGCCTTCCACCTGGGAGGTACAGGGTTACTCCTACCCTATCTATACCAATATTTCGTACGAGTTTTATTCGAAAAATCCATTGCCACCGCATGTTCCACATGATTATAACCCGGTAGGAACTTACCTGACCAACATAACCGTTCCCGAATCATTCAAAGGGAAAAATGTATTTATTCATTTCGGAGCTGTTAAATCATTTTTCTATATCTGGCTGAACGGCAAGTATATCGGCTTCAGCAAGGATGCTAAAACACCTGCCGAATTCGACCTTACCCCCTATCTAGAAAACGGGAATAACACGCTTGCCCTGGAAGTTTTCCGCTGGAGCGACGGATCGTACCTCGAATGCCAGGATATGTGGCGCATGAGCGGAATAAACCGCGATGTGTTCGTGTATGCAAGGCCTCAAACTTATGTTCGCGACTTTTTTGCCAAAGGAAACCTGAAGGATAATTATACAAACGGTAACCTCGAGCTGGATATACTGATGAACAAACTGGCTTCCGCCGATGCTCAGAAATATAAATTACAGGTAAACCTGTACGAGAAAAACAATACTACAAAACCAGTATCATCCGAAACCATTTCGCTGCTTGCAGCCTCCGGCACCGATAGCCTGCATTATGAAAAAAGAATTCCACAGGTTAAAAAATGGACTGCCGAAACACCCGATTTATATATACTTACCCTGAACCTGCTTGACCAAAACGGTAAATGTATCGAAAGCTTGGTTAACAGGATTGGCTTTCGCACCAGCGAGATAAAAAACGGGCAGCTACTTATAAACGGGGTCGCTGTAAAACTTAAAGGGGTTAACAGGCATGAATTTGACCCGGTGAAAGGCCACGTAATTTCGCGCGAGCTCATGCTGCAGGATGTACAGCTGATGAAACAGAATAATATTAATGCAGTACGCACCTGTCACTATCCCAACGATCCGTACTGGTATGAATTGTGCGACGAATACGGCCTTTACGTGGTGGACGAAGCAAATATTGAATCGCATGGTATGGGTTATGATCCCGACCGTACCCTGGGCAACAACCCGGTTTGGAAAAATGCACATATCGACCGTACCCGCCGTATGGTTGAACGCGATAAAAACCATCCTTCGGTAATCATATGGTCATTGGGCAATGAAGCAGGCGACGGCTGCAATTTCCAGGCAACTTATACCTGGATCAAAAGCCGCGACCTGAGTCGCCCGGTTCAATACGAGCGTGCCGGACTGGCATGGAATACGGATATCTATTGCCCGATGTACGAAAGTGTAAAGGGAATCCTGGAATATGCATCCAAAAAACAGGATCGACCGCTGATACAATGCGAATATGCCCATGCCATGGGCAACAGCACGGGTAACCTTATCGATTACTGGAATGCTATCGACAGCCACGATCAGCTCCAGGGAGGTTTTATATGGGATTGGGTCGACCAGGGATTGCAGAAGTTCGATTCAACTGGACGTAGATACTGGGCTTACGGTGGCGACTGCGGACCGAAAGACGTACCCAGCGATGGTAATTTCTGCACCAACGGGCTAGTGTTTGCTGACAGGGCGGCACATCCCGGCTTATCGGAAGTAAAAAAAGTGTACCAGTACGTAAAATTCAGTGCTGATGATTTGAGCAAACTCACTTTCACTCTTACCAACAAATATGCCTTTATTGACCTGAAAAACACCCGGTTGAAATGGGAAGTTACCGAAAACGGCAAGGTTATTGCACAAGGCCAGGCATCGACTGAAAATATAGCCCCAGGTGCATCGCGCAACTATACATTTGGTTGGAAAGCAACATCATCAAAACCGGGAAAACTGTACTTTCTGAATGTTTACCTGCTAACTTCCGACGACCGGCCTTTGCTGGGCAAGGATCACATACTTGCTTCGGAACAGTTTGAGCTGCCATTTTCGACCAGGCGCAACGAAATCGGTACTTCAACCATGCCAGCCGTTTCAGCCACTGAATCGGGCAATACTATAAATATTAAAGGAAAGACTTTTGCCATTGTCTTCGATAAAGCCACCGGTACTCTTGCATCGTACACCTACCTGGGTCAGCAACTGATAGAACAGGGTCCGCTGCCCAATTTCCGCCGTGCACCGCTTGATAACGATGTTGGAAGCAAGATGTTCGTAACCTGCAAACCCTGGTACGATGCCAGCGAAAACCGAAAGATTGTTTCAGTAACAATGGATAAATCAGATCCGAAAACGGTAAAAATTTCAGCTTTAATTGCATTACCCGATGCCAAAAGCGAAATAAATACCGTGTATACCATTACCGGGAATGGAGATATCCTGGTTGAAAATAACCTGAAAGCAGGCCAGAACCTACCCTGGATTCCCAGGCTGGGTGTGAATATGAGATTAATCGGATCATTAAAACAGGTCGACTGGCTTGGGCGCGGTCCTTTTGAAAATTACCAGGACCGGAAGACAGCTGCTTTTGTCGGACTTTATCACAGCACTACTGACCTGATGTACACCCCTTACGTGCGTCCTCAGGAAAACGGTTACCGCACCGATGTTACCTGGCTTTCCATTAGTGATGGAAAAACCGTGGGTATTTATTTCGAAGGTGCGCCAGACCTGTGTTTCAGTGCCTTGCCGTATACTTACGATGATCTGAAAGGGTTTAAACACGGAGGAGGCAAGCATGGTAACTTACTGCAAAAACAGCCTTTCACCGACCTGAACCTGGATTATATGCAGTGTGGCGTTGGCGGCGACGACAGCTGGTGGTCGTGGCCTATGGAAAAATACCTGATCCCTGCGAAGGATTACAGCTGGTCGTACCGTATCAGGCCCTACCAGTTTGGCAAAGAAAGCCCATCGAAAATATGGGAGAACAAAATAATAGTGAAATAAGTAAAAACTTTGTAAATCATGAAATTAGCAGATATAAAAGGATACTCACTCAGCGCTGACAGCTCAACATGGAATGATGATGCGCTGGTTACCCGGTTCGAGAAAGTTCCTGTAAAAATATTTCCTTCAGCCATTGATGGCTCACGCGAAGTGGCCTCAAGAATTGTTGAGCTGGCAAAAGAACGACAGCAAGCCGGAAAAAATCTTGTTCTGGGCCTGGCAACCGGATCAACCCCGCTGATGGTTTATAATGAACTGATCAAATGGCATCGCGAAAAAGGATTTAGTTTCTCAAATGTGATCACTTTTAACCTCGATGAGTACTATCCCCTCGAAAACGACCATCAGCAGAGCTACAATCATTTTATGTGGGACAGGCTTTTCAAACATATTGATATAAAGGCCGAAAATATCCACATCCCGTCGGGAAGCATCGAAAAAGATGATGTTGCTGCTTTTTGCCGCGATTATGAGAAAAAAATTATTGAAGCCGGTGGTATTGATATTCAACTATTAGGTATCGGCCGCACCGGGCACATCGGTTTCAACGAACCTGGCTCGGCATACAATTCGAAAACCCGGCTGGTAACCCTCGACAGGCTGACCCGCAACGATGCAGCCGATTCATTTAACGGCGAGGAGCATGTGCCACATTTTGCCATCACCATGGGTGTTGGTACCATAATGGCGGCAAAAGAAATTTTCCTGATGGCCTGGGGCGAAGGCAAGGCCGAAATCCTGGCTAAAGCTGTTGAAGGGCCAATTACCGATGTTGTACCCTCGAGTTTCCTGCAAAACCATCCTTCCATTACATTTATTGTTGATCCGCCTGCTGTAGCACAACTTACCCGCTTTAAATCACCCTGGCTTGTGGGGCAGTGCGTTTGGACCGACCGCATGATACGTAAGGCTGTGCTCTGGCTTTGTACCCAAACCGGCAAACCCCTGCTGAAACTTACAGAACGCGATTACAACGACAATGGCCTTTCGGACCTGATCACCAGCCATATTTTCAGCAAAATAAACATAAAGGTTTTTAACGACCTGCAACACACCATTACCGGCTGGCCAGGCGGCAAACCCAATGTTGACGACAGCACCAGGCCCGAACGTGCCTTGCCATTCCCCAAAAGGGTGGCTTTATTCAGCCCTCACCCCGACGATGATGTGATCTCAATGGGCGGAACTTTTGCACGCCTGGTTGAACACGGACATGATGTGCATGTAGCATACCAGACTTCGGGAAGCATTGCCGTGAGCGATGATGACGCCATACGGTACCTCGATTTTGTGAGGAACTATGAGAAAATATATGGCATTACGGAACCAAAAGCCGAAACACTTTACAAAGAATCGACGGATTTTTATAATAACAAAAAGAAAGACAGCATTGAACCTTCAGAATTACTGGCTATAAAAGCCTCTATTCGTCGCGGGGAAGCAACTGCATCGTGCAGGTATATCGGCCTTCCCGAAGAGAATGTTCACTTCCTCAATCTTCCTTTTTACGAAACCGGAACCATTAAAAAAGCACCGGCTGGCGAAGCCGACATACAGATCACCATGGATTTTCTGCGTTCGTTGAAGCCTCACCAGATTTATGCCGCCGGCGACCTGAGCGATCCGCATGGTACCCACCGGGTGTGCATCGATATTATTATAGAGGCACTGGAGCGCATGAAAAATGAAGAATGGATGAAGGATTGCCGCGTGTGGCTGTACCGGGGAGCATGGCAGGAGTGGGATATCGAAATGGTTGATATGGCAGTTCCGCTCAGCCCCGAGGAAGTAGTGATAAAACGCAATGCCATTTTCAGGCACCAGTCGCAGAAAGACGGAGCCATGTTTATGGGCGCCGATAAACGCGAATTCTGGCAACGTGCCGAAGAACGGAACAAAAATACAGCCAGGCTATACGACAAACTCGGCATGGCCGAATACGAAGCCATTGAGGTTTTTGTAAGGTACGAGGTGGAATGAGGAAAGCTAATAGAATTGATGAATGATGAATGATGAATGATGAATAATGAATAATGAATAATGAATAATGAAAGAATGACGAATTACGAATAAGGATTTACGACAAGGCTATTTGCGACTTCCGACTTCCGACTTCTGAATTCTGACTTCCAACATCAAACATCCGACTTCCAACATCAAACATCCGACATCCGACATCCAACATCAAACATCCGACATCCAACATCAAACATCCGACATCCAACATCAAACATCCAACATCAAACATCCGACTTCCAACATCAAACTCCTGAATCCTGAAAGCAAACAATTTAAATATACATCTAAACCTAAAGTCACATGACCCAAAACATTGATTCAAGTATTAACAATCAAAAAAGCAGCCTGATTCCTATTACCGTAATAGGTGTGTTGTTTTTCATTTTCGGTTTTATTACCTGGTTGAATGGCACCTTGATCCCGTTTCTGAAAATAGCCTGCGAACTGAACAGTGTTCAGGCGTATTTCGTTACACTGGCATTCTACATCGCGTACTTCTTTATGGCTCCGCCATCCACCATCGTGCTGCACAAGGTTGGGTTTAAAAACGGAATGGCATTAGGTTTATTTGTGATGGCAATGGGTTCGCTGGTATTTATACCGGCAGCGCTAACCCGTACATTTGGTTTATTCCTTACCGGGTTATTTATACAGGGCACAGGGCTTGCATTGCTGCAAACCGCGTCCAATCCTTACGTTGTTGTCCTGGGGCCGCGCGAAAGTGCCGCCAAGCGAATCTCCATTATGGGTATTTGCAACAAAGTGGCCGGCGCAATAAGCCCACTGATCCTTGGGGCGGTAATTCTGAACCAGGACACCACCGACACTATGCATAAGCTCGAAGTTATTACCGGCGCCGATCGCCTGCCATTGCTCGACGCGCTTGCGCATAAAGTAATTCTGCCCTATATCATCATTGCAATATCGCTTGCATTGCTTTCGGTAGCACTTAAATTTATTCACCTGCCTGATATTGATACCGACAAGGAAGAACCCTCAGAAATGGCAACCGGCACGCATAAAACAGCCTGGTGGCAGTTCCCGCACCTCTGGCTGGGCTTCATCACATTATTCCTTTACGTAGGTGCCGAGGTTATTGCAGGCGATACAATTATCCTGTATGGCTTATCACTCGATATTCCGCTGGCAACTGCCCGTACCTTCACCACCATGACATTGATTTCGATGGTAGTGGGATATATAATCGGCATTATAACTATACCTCGTTATATCAGCCAGGGTAAAGCACTGGCCGTTGCAGCAGTGCTGGGCTTTGTGTTCGCATTGCTTGCAATATTCACATCAGGTTACACCAGTATAGCATGCATAGCACTGCTGGGTTTATCAAATGCAGTTATGTGGCCGGCTATTTTTCCGTTGGCCATTGCCGACCTTGGCCGGTTTACCAAAGCGGGTTCTGCATTACTCATTATGGGTATCGCCGGTGGTGCCATCCTGCCACTTTTATACGGCAAACTGGTTGCTGTAGCAGGTAATCAGCAGGCATACTGGATGCTGATCCCAATCTACATTTTTATCTTTTACTTTGCCTTGTTTGGCAATAAAATACGCAAATAAAACCTCTAAATACACCATATGACTAAGCCAACATTATTAGTACTGGCCGCCGGAATGGGCAGCAGGTATGGAAGTCTGAAACAGATCGACCCCGTAGGACCATCAGGCGAAACCATCATAGATTATTCCATTTATGATGCCAAACGCGCAGGTTTCGGGAAGGTAGTTTTTATCATCAGGAAAAGTTTTGAACAGGATTTTAAAGATATCTTTATATCCAAACTGCAGCCCCATATACAGGTTGAATACGTTTTCCAGGAATTGGATAAGGTACCCGAAGGAATTACTTATTCACCTGAAAGAACCAAACCCTGGGGAACGGCCCATGCCATTCTCATGGCCAAAGATGTGATAAACGAACCATTTGCTGTGATAAATGGTGATGATTTTTACGGAGCCGATGCTTTTAAAACCATGGCCGACCACCTTAACTCACTTACCGCTGAACAGCAAACCTTATATTCGCTGGTAGGTTACCAGGTGGGCAATACCATGTCCGAAAACGGAACCGTGTCGCGTGGCGTATGCCAGGCCGATGCCCAGGGCAACCTGGTATCCGTGACTGAGCGCACCAATATTCAGTATGCTGATGGAGGCATTGCCTACCAGGAAACGGACGGAACGTTTGTTTTCCTCGATGCGGAAACATTGGTTTCGATGAATTTCTGGGGATTTACCCCTGAGTATTTCAGGCAAACTGAATCGATGTTCATTGATTTTATTAAAGAAAACGGCGATTCACCAAAAGCTGAATTTTATATTCCATCAGCTATTGACAAGCTGATAAACAGTTCGCAAGCCAGGGTAAAAGTGCTTAAAAGCAATGCTAAATGGTTTGGGGTTACTTACAAGGAAGACAAGCCCCTGGTCATCGAAAAACTGGCTCAACTTATTCATGCAGGCGTTTATCCTGCCCAACTCTGGAAATAACCTATGGAAAGAAATATCAGGGAAATACTTTCGAATTTCAAAACTACCGGCGAAATTGTTGAATACAGGAAAATTATAACCGGTCATATCAACGACTCGTATTACATTAAAACCAATTCAACTGAACATTCGGGGTATTTCCTTCAGTGGGTCAATAACTACATTTTTAAAAATGTGGATGGCCTGATGAATAACATTGCAACAGTAACGCACCACCTGGCCGAAAAACTTGCCAGTCACCCGGAACTTTCATTTAAAGTGCTCGAAATTGTTCCTACTGTTCTTAACGGCAGGTATTATTACGAAACAGAAGGCGAATACTGGCGGCTTTACAAGTTTATTGATAATGCGCATAGCTACGATGTGGTCGAAAACACCAAGATAGCCTACGAAGGCGGCAAGGCATTCGGGCTGTTTATGTCGATGCTGGCCGATTTGCCTGCAAACCGGCTGCTGGAAACCATTCCCGATTTCCATAATATGGAGAAAAGGCTCGATACATTCTTCAGGTCGCTCGAAAGCAATCCTGTGCAGCGTGCCGAACTGATTCCTGCCGAAATTGAATTTGTAAAAAACAGGACCAGCCAGATGCTTACCATCCCGGCTTTGGTGCGCGATGGCAAACTCCCCATGCGCATTACCCATAACGATACCAAGTTCAACAATATCCTGTTCAACAGTACCAACCACGCCATGTGTATTGTCGACCTCGATACGGTAATGCCCGGAAGCGTGTTGTTCGACTTTGGCGATGCCATACGAACGGGCGCCAATACCGCCGCCGAGGACGAAAAGGACCTCACCAAAGTTGATATAAACCTGCCCATTTACGAGGCTTATACGCAGGGTTTCCTGAAAAGCACCCGCAATTCGCTTAATGAAGTGGAAGTCGAAAACCTGGCCTTTTCGGCCCGTTTTATGACCTTTATTATCGGACTGCGTTTCCTGACTGATTACCTGGACGGGGATCCGTATTTCCGTACCGCATACGCCGACCATAACCTGGTGAGGGCAAGGGTGCAGTTCCGCCTGGTAGAGCAAATGGAGAAAAACGCCGCGCAGATGGAACAGATAGTGAAGGATTCACTGGCCGGATAAACATTCGTCGCCACGGCCCAGCATACATCATAAGTGGTTAATTTGTTGCAACAGCGCAGCAGGTTAACCACTTTTTTTATGTACGGCAACATAAATTTTAACAAAATGTGCCCACTTAACCATATAATATATCACTGTTGTCCTATTAAAAAAGATCAAATGCTTAGAAGCCCTTGCCATCATTACGTCCCTCACGGGACTTATCCTATCAGGATTTCTTTTTAATCTACCCATATTGAGTCCCTACGGGACTGCCCCGTTAGGTGCTGTATAGGGGTAGAAAACAAGATACGAAATCGGATTAAGTCCCGTGAGGGAAGAGATCAAATTTAACAATACAACAGTAATAATATTTTTTATCTGATTAAGTAGACAGTACACTACTCATAATAATTTTTTTTTGAACTATAATGAGCTCATTACATATCATAAATTATTTTTTATTTGTATAAATTAACTTAACTTTATTAATAATAAATATTTTATGCATTAATATTTACATAACAAATCAAATAATAATATTTTTATGTATATATTTGATTTCAATTGTATTAATAATAATTTTATTTTGTATTCAGGTGAGTAATAATCAGCACATCGAAAAACTGAAACAGGTTATTAACGCAGATAAAATACATACAAACCAACCCGGGTAAAACAGGTAATTATTTTAAACGTATATGTTATGGAACCATCAGAAGCCGGATTACCAAAAACCATAAAACAACGGAGCAATAATCCCAACAAAGATGCCGATCTGAGCACACTCAGCCTGGCAATTGCAGCAAAATGGAAAACCTCACCGCATATTACGCTGGTATGGATCAGCCAGCCGGAGTACGAAAGCATGGTAACCGAATTCGGCAAAGCGCTAAGCACACGACAAATAACAGGAAGCGGGCGCAGGGAACTCACCGCGAAACTAAAATCCCTCGATCATGAAATTAACCAGGGCATTTCGGTGCTTAAAGTATACCTGGCATATAAATATGAGAAAGCCCATGCACCATCGTACTACCCGCAATTTGGGATTGTAAAAAAAGGCACAAATTACAAGCTGCCGGGCGATCGCAGCAAACGCCTGGCAGCACTTCAACTGATACCCCATGCAGTTGCTGTGCATGAATATGGCGACGAGAAATATGGCTCTGCATTCTGGCAGCAGGTTACCGGCAGCTACCAGGCACTGCTCGAAAAAGCCACAAATATTGATGGCACTGTATCTGTAAAGGTTAGTGTGAAGAACGAACTGCGCAAAACCTTAGTCGAAACCCACAATGCCCTGGTGCATGTGCTGAAAGCCAATTACCCCGGGACCTGGAAAGCGGTACTGCGCGAATGGGGATTTCAGAAAGAGAAATACTAAT
>CALCJE010000377.1 GCA_937965665.1 uncultured Bacteroidales bacterium | reverse complement strand
GACCACCGAGATCTACACTCTTTCCCTACACGACGCTCTTCCGATCTATATCTTCATCATCGAAACCATCAATTTTCAGTTTCAGCCGGCTGTTACTCCAGGTCAGAATTTGGGTACATGCTTTGATGGAAACAATATATTTCCGGTTTATCCTGAAACAACTGCCGGAATCGAGCATGGCTTCCAGTTGATCGACCGAATAATCGATACAGTAATCACGATGGGCCAGTGTGTGGATATAAGTGGCTTTTTCGAGGCTGTAAAAAACAAGAATTTCATCCACAGGAATGCTTTTTATCTTCTCCCCCACCTTAACCATAAACCTGGTTTTAAAGGATTTATCGGAAACAGGATGCTGCATGGTCAGCAGTTTCTCAAGCATCATACCCGGCGAAAACATTTTTGATTTATCGATGGCCTGTTTTAGCCTGCTTTCCTCAACCGGTTTCAACAGGTAGTCGATGCCATTGGTTTTAAATGCTTCAATTGCATAGTGATCGTAGGCTGTGGTAAAAATAATGGGGCACCTGGTATCCACTTGTCTGAATATCTCAAAACTCAGCCCATCGGCAAGCTGAACATCCGAAAATACAAGATCTATTTCGGGATGTGCTGCCAGGAAAGGTACCGCCTGCCTGATGGTTTCGAGCCTGGCAATAACTTTCATTTCGGGTGCCACCTTCAGTAGCAGCCGTTCCAGGTAGCTTGCCGCGCGCGATTCGTCTTCCAGGATGATTACTTTCATTTTTCAGCTGCTTTTAAAATGGGTATACGCACCAGGAATTTACTGCCGGAATCATCAATCTCAATCTGCCTGTCAGTAAAATAAGCAAATTGTTGGGTAATATTTCTGAGCCCCGTATTTTTCGAATTGTCGCCAACCTGCTTCAGCCTCAATGTATTTTCAACTTCCAGGTAATCAGTATTCCTGCGGATGATTATCTGCAAAGGAAATGCTGCGGAAACTTCATTGTGTTTTACTGCATTTTCGATCATCAGTTGTAGGGTCATAGGCACGATAAGCTCATCGGGAGCTGCTTCCACATCCATGTGTAAAACCAGCTTATCTTCAAATCGGGTTTTCAGCAGGTAAAGATAGGATTGCATAAAATCCAGTTCATCCTTCAAAGGTACAAGTTCCTTATCGCGGCTATCGAGCACATACCTGAACAATTCGCTCAGCTGGTTTATAAATTTTACAGCCTGCGACTGGTCCGAATAAACCAGGTCGCTTAAAACATTAAAACTATTAAACAAAAAATGCGGGTTAATCTGGTTGCGCAGCGATTCGTATTTATATGCCATCATCTCGGCTTTCAGGTTCCGCTCGCGCTCAATAGCTCTTTTCCATCCTTTAAAAAAACCTATTGCAGTAAATATCAGCGATATAATAAAAGAAATAAGTACTGCCGACAAACTCGAAACCGCTGTAAACTGCCACTGATCCTCCGGAAACCGGCCATATTTGAGGTAATACATCAGGTATTTTACGGCAATAAATGCTATCACCGAATACAACACCAAAATAAAAATCCCAAGTAAGGATCGGAGTACCGGCTTTTCAATCCATTTGATTTTAATATCAAGTAAATAGTTGATCAATATGGCTCCTGTCCATTGTGTAAATGTTATTACATATGACCACGACAGATAAAAAAGAAACTCATGAAAATTTTCGATATAACTTAACATAAAAATGGCAATGATAACAAAGGCAAATGCCAGGTTAGCCAGTAAAAACTGGATAATATTGAAAGGTTTAATTAAATCACGTATAAATCGCATAAATAGTTTTTTTACGGCAGAAATTGAAATTTGCAACAAACAAGCAAATGTAATCAATTACAATACAAATTGAAGTAGGGTGTGCTTTCAAAAGCCACAGCTGAACATGAACCAAACACTTCAGAGATATGAACATTGAAGAGCCTGATTCACGTTCTGCTTACATGAATGATAAAAGCCAAAAATGCTACTGGTATTACTTCCCGGCTTTACATTCATTTACGATGGTAGCCACCTGGTCCTTTCCCCAATTCGGATAAAGAGGCGATTTTACTTTATATGTATCCCAGCTGGCAAGCAGTTCTTCAGCATCGGGGCAGTATTCTTTTGCATCACGACCGAAAAACTGTGCCGAACCCATATCATTCCTGAGTTTTATAAATTTTGCACGCGGGTTAGTGGCGTCCAGCCCCAAAGCCATACCTACAGCCTGGGCCGAAAGGGCGCTGTATTTCTGCCCGCGCTCCATCGGGTTTACCACGAGCCTGGCCGAATAAAACATCGATTGCAATGCATAAATCTCCGATTCCTTAGGCGCCAGCTCAATCATTTTTGTAAACGATTTTTCGGCTTCATCCAGGTAACTGTCTTTCTTTGCCGCATCGCCGGGCTCCATAAAACTCATCATGATGTAACAAAAACTGTGGTAATAGTATGGAAGCCATTCCTTCTTTTCGGTACCGGCTATCAGGCTGAACCGGTTACCCGCTGCCTGGTAGTCGCTGATAGATTTACAATTTGCAAACTGGCCCAGCGCCTCGCCCATGGCCCCGGCAAACTCATTGCTTTGCGATATACCGGTTAACGTACTGAAAATTAACACAATTGAAATAAGAATTGTTTTCATGGTTTTTGGTTTTAATGATTTACTTTTTTGAGTTGTAAGGTTCAAGGTGTAAGTTATAAGGTGTAAAGTGAAGGATGTTGGATATTGGATGTTCGATGTTAGGTATGATTCGGGTTAATGAAACAATGCAACGTGCGTGGTTTGGAGTTATTTATGCGCTTATAATAAGATACTTAGCACCGGATACTGATCGCACGCGTTTTCTCCTATTCAATTTTATCCACCTGGTTTGCTTCTCCTTTTTTTGAGAGCGTTATAAAACAAGCCAGCAGAAAGAAACGGTCAGCGCCCGGAACAATGGGAGCACTCCGGTATACGCCTTCGGCATCGGGAATGGTTGCATACGAATTACCATAATCCTGCTTATACCCAAATACATTGGTAACAGCTGCATAGATGATAACATTCTGTTTTAGCAGGAAACTCCAGCTCACATCGGTACTGCGGTAAGGCTTGGTATGCTCGCCGTTAAATACCTGCGAATTTGGGTTATTGTAAACCCTGGGCGAAGAGTATTTGTAATTTAAACTCACATACGATCGCAAACTCCCAAACCAGTGCTTATACACAGCGGCAAAATTATGCGTGCTGCTGAAGCCCGGCACGGCTGTTTCAGGATAATTCCGATAGTTGCGTTTTGTATCAATATACGAATACGAAACCCAGTAATCGCCGTTTTTAATGGTTTTCTTATCTCTCCAGAAAATATCAACACCTTTGGCATAACCACTGCCGGTATTGGTGTAGCTGCCTGGCAGGTAAAATGCTTCGCTGTTCAGCTTGGCCAGCCCGCTGTAGTTTTTGTAATAAATTTCAGTTCGCACAGTCCGGTCGTTTTGCGATTGCTGGAAACTGAGCGTGTAATGATCGGCCCGCTCAAATTTCAAATAGCTTGTGTACAACAGGTAGTCGTTGATGGGGTCCTGGTAAAACCAACCATAGGCTGCTGATATCTGTGCATTTTTCGAAACTTTATAGGCAGCCGAAATCCGGGGCGCGGCATTGGCCCGTTGCAGGTAACCGGAATATTCGAACCGGGTCCCGATCCGGGTTACAAATTTTGAAGACGCATACACTTCGGCTTCGGCAAAAGCAACAGAGGTTGTGTTTGTAAAATGACTGCCGATTGAATTTGCAACGGTGATATATTGCTGCGAATATGTTTTCGAAAACAGCTCAGCTCCAAACCTGATCGTAAACTTATTGCTGAATGGATACGACATTACATTTTTAATATGTGTTCCCCGCAACTGCTTTTTAAAGTTGAGGGTATCGTAAGCAATATTGTCATTATTATTGGTAAATGAAGCGGCTATGGCGATGGTCCATTTTTCACCCAGGTTGCTTTTCCAGGAGGTATTCACAAAATAATTACCGTTTTCCAGGTTATAATCGTTGTATTTGCCGGCATGGTTCAGGTCTTCCTGTGTAATGGTGTACTTGCTGCTGGTGTAGCTCGAATAGAGTTTCAGCATACCGGTTTTGCCGGTTTTCTGTCTCAGGCTCACTGCACCTTCGGTATTCGAAGGATAATCGACCCAATTGTAATTTTGGGGCACTACCCACATATAAGGCGCGAGGTTGTTGTACGACAGGCTTGCAGTAACGGCTCCTGTCTTCCAAAGCCGGGTTCCGGCCACGCCCAGCCCCACCGTCATAAACGAAAGATCAAGCTGATCCTCTACAGGCATATCGTTGGTATTCAGCAACAGTACCGATGATAAAGCCTGGCCATATTCGGCCGAATAACCTCCTGTGCTGAAAATAGTACCTTTGAACATAAACGGGTTAAACCTGCCGCGTACCGACATGTTGGGCGCCGACGAACTGTAAGGGGTATACACCAGCGAACCGTCAATATACGTTTGCGATTCCTCACTGTCGCCTCCTTTCACAAATAATTTTCCCGATTCGCCGTTGGTTGTGGTTCCGGGCAGAGTTTGCAGGGCGCCATACACATCGCCAACAGCACCTGCCGTAGTAATCATATCGAGCGGGGTAAGGATATTGGCGCGTTTTTTATCGCTTGCTTCGAAAGTACCAGCTGTGATGGTTACAGCTTCTAACTTGTTAAATGCTTCGGTAAGCCTGATCTCAACATGAATGGGTGAGCCGTTCAGTTCAATTTCCTTAGTAAATGTCTCGAAACCGACAAAGGAGGCTTTCAGCATCATTTTCCCCTTCTTCTGGGTCTTAAAACTGAATTCACCGTTAGCATTGGTCGAAACACCATCGTAAGTGCCCTCGAGGTAAACATTGGCTCCCGGCAGGTTGCCTTCGGCGGTTGTAACAATCCCCGAAATTACTGTTTGTCCTGAAACAGTCATCTGCAGGATTGTTAACAGCAGAATTATGATTAACGTTTTCATGAGCTGCATTCAATTTATAATGCTGCAAAATTGGGGCAGCCCGCCACCGTTTCAAAAAAATAGTTACCCAACTGTTGAAATTTGCGGATGAAATGCAATATCCGGTCCTTTTACACCTCCCATTTTAAGCTACCTAAATTAACCGAAGCAGCAAAGCCTGCTTTTGCGGTCGGCTTAGACCGGCTGGCAAAGAAGATGGATTCCCCCTTGATTTACATTTCATCCGATAACCGTCAGCCAAACAACATTCATGCAATGCCCGGATGAAAACAGGTAAGCCGTTCATCTTAATAATAGTTCAGACATAAAATTTTTAACCGAAATTCTGAGGATTTCATATCTTTGAGAAAGCATAAATGTGAAATAAATTCAACGGTTAATGGACATCCAGGAATTTTTCAGATCAGTCAGAAACAAATACCTGGTTCCTTTCAGGCTTGTGCCCGAAGGCGGAATACCTCCGGACAAAATGGCTTTCTCCATAACCCTAGGGGTGCTAACGGGCGTATTCCCGGTGCTTGGTGCAACCACGGCCATCAGTTTATTGTTCACCATGCTTTTCAGGCAGAATCTGCTGGTTGTACAATCGGTTCAGTGGATCATGGCCATGTTACAGATCATTCTTATCGTGCCTTTTATGCAACTTGGCGCCTTCATACTGAAAGCCCGCAGTGTTGACATCAGTCTGCATCAGATTAACATTTCATTCCAGCATGGTTTTTTTACAGGCATTAAAACCATTGGAGTACTGCATTTATATGCGATCTTTACCTGGACATTAATTTCCATACCAGCAGCCTTCATCCTTTATTATATTTTCAGGGCTGTTTTCAGGATGAAAAAACGCTAGTTTCAGAAAAATGAAAAAAATTGGTAACAAGCCTTTTTATTCGGTTTGTTACCAATTTTGGTATCATAGCTCCTCGCTGCCTGGTATTTTTAGTTGTTTAAAACCAGTTGCCGGATTTCAAAAAATTATTTGAAATCCATCATGTCGCCGGTATTAAACTGCCAGCAGAGGGAGAAATAGAACATATTCGACTCCTGGTACCTCGACTGGTCGCTTACATCGAAAGTAGCACCGGGTACTGAATTCCCGTTTCCTTTGTAATCAGCATTGAGGAAATCAGTGAGATAATATTTGAATTTCAGGTTAAGCCCGTATGGGAACTGAATTCCGCCAAACACGGATGGCAGAAAGGTCGGAGTCTGGCTCGAAAACCATTCGGTATCTTTGGTTTTTGATCCTGAACGGTCGAAAGTGCCGGTCCAGTATTTTTCCTTGAAGTGGAAAGCCAGTTCGTATTCTCCTCCGCCAAAGAAATACAGGTGTTTATCGAAAGCCCCGATTTTTAAAGCAAGTGGTAAACCCAGGGTGTACTGCCTCCTGATAATTTTGTATTGTTCGTAAGGCACTTCACCGTTGCCGGTAGCCACCTGTTGAGGCAGGGTTTCATCGGTGATCATACCTACATTACGGATAGCCAACCCTGAGAACATCCCAACATTATTGCTGAAATCATAATGAACATACTGCCCGATGTGAAAAAACATGGTAAATCGTACATTATTCGAAGCAAGACTGGCCCCGCTGTACTTATCAGTAAATGCTTTTGTAAATGAGGCCTGGCTGTTACTGAAAATCAGTTCACCACTGGTTTGGGTATAAAACTTTTGTGCCATTGCCGGAAAAGTAGCTAATCCCAGGCAAAATAAAGTTAATGTGTAAATTGTTTTTCTCATAATAATATTTGTTTGTAAAGCAAAAATAAAGATTTCGTAAAAAAGAGCAAAATATTTTAGAACAATTCTAAATTAAAACTGATGCAGGTTTTACAAATCCGGTTTAGGACAGGAATCAATTTCTGATTCTCCCAGCATGAAATTAGATAGATTTGAAAATTGTAATGTTACCATATCTGAAAGAAAGTATTTATATTTGGCATTAGAAAAAGATCAAAAGCAAGACATATACCTTAAGAGAAGCGCATGAGAAACCAGGAAAAGCCAGAAGGATATCTTTTCACAAAACGATACACCAATTACATATTCATCCTGTTGTTTTTACTTTATATGTTCGATTATATCGACAGGATGGTTATTACTTCGCTGTTCCCGTTTCTGAAAGCTGACTGGAACCTGACAGATACCCAATGCGGCATGCTTGTATCGGCTGTTTACTGGTCAATAGTTTTGTTCACTTTCCCTGTTTCTGTACTTGTCGACAGGTGGAGCAGGCGAAAAACCATTGGCCTGATGGCGGTGGTTTGGAGTATAGCTACCGGGCTTGGTGCACTTTCAGGCTCATTCAGGCAACTGTTTTCAGCCCGTACCGTTATCGGCATAGGCGAAGCCGGTTATGCGCCGGGCGGATCAGCAATGATGTCGGCTATTTACCCGCAGGAAAAAAGATCGCTGATGGTAGGCTTGTGGAATGCTTCCATCCCGCTGGGCAGCGCCATTGGCGTGGCTGTAGGCGGAATCATAGCTGCGCACTGGGGCTGGAGGCATGCCCTTGGAATTGTAGCCATCCCGGGATTTATCATTGCCATCCTCTTCTTTTTTATAAAAGATTATAAAACCATCAGCCTCGAAAAAACAGAAACGATTTCTGACAAAAAAGCCGAACGCAGAAAAGTAAAAATGTCGATAACCGACATTCTGAAAGAATTTTTATCAAAGCCTTCACTGATTTTCACTTATTTCGGCATGGCTGCCGTGGTATTTACCACCACCTCAATCCTGACCTGGTTACCCACCTATTTCCACCGGGTACAGGGTGTACTCGAGAAAGACGCCGGTCTAAAAGCCAGCGCTGTAATGCTTTTTGCCATTATCGGGGCCCCTCTTGGAGGATACATCGCCGACAGGTGGCGTAAAAAGCAAATCAATTCGCGGCTGCTGGTGCCTACACTTACTTCACTGTTATCAGCCATACTAATGTTCCTGGCATTCAGCGTTTTTGAAGGCAAACTACAATACCTGATTTTGTTATCCATGGGAATTTCGAGTACTGCGTTTATAGCGGCAACAACTGCTGTAACACAGGATGTGGTTCACCCGGGATTAAGAGCTGTTTCCTACGCTGTAGCCGTAGTGGTTCAAAACCTGCTGGGGGCATCGCTTGGACCTATCGTAATGGGAGCCATCTCCGATGCAACCAATATCCAGACCGCCTTTACCTATCTCTCGCTGGCCCTGGTGGTAGCAGCACTGCTTTTCTTTATCGGGTCATTTTATTATGAAAAAGACCTGCATAAAGTTGAAACCGTTGAACTCGAAGTGGTTGAATAAAAAAAATATCGACCTCTTACCACCTGCTTTAAATACTGCTTCTTACACTTCTACTTTCTCTCCTTACTCTTTTTCCAAATTCAAACAGATTGGTTATGAAGAAAGCTATTTT
Source organism: uncultured Bacteroidales bacterium (assembly GCA_937965665.1). Classification (GTDB taxonomy): domain Bacteria; phylum Bacteroidota; class Bacteroidia; order Bacteroidales; family UBA4417; genus UBA4417. The sequence goes on along the minus strand of CALCJE010000377.1, from coordinate 1,093 downwards.
CATACTGCTGATCCTGGTGCCGGTATTGCTGCAGGCACAGGCCTGGAAATCGAATCCCATGGCGGTAAGCATCTTTAACAATGCTACCCTGTTACCCCCTGCCTCGCTGACGGCCGTTTTTAACCAACCCATCCATGCTGGTGCAACACTGTCGTATGAATTTGGCTGGAACGAAACCGGGAAGCATAAATGGTTTCAAAATGCAGGTATAAGCTACTTCTACCACCGGTTTGTTTACCAGGCCATTTTACTCAATACCCAGGCTGGTTACCGGTGGACTCCAAACCGTTTTTCGCTTGAAGGCTACCTGCAGGCAGGTTATATGCATGCATTCCTGCTCACCGACCGCGCTGTGCTGCAGGATGATGGAACGTATGTTTATAAAAAAGGATTTGGCAAACCACAGTTTATCACCGGCTTAGGCGGTGGCGCAGGGTATAATTTCGGGAAAGAAGGAAAACTTCGCCGGGTCTTTATTAACTACGATATCCGCCTACAGATGCCATTTGTAAAAAGCTATGTTACGCTGTTACCCAATGGCGCCCTGGCATTGGGCATGCAGTTTACGCTGAGGTAATTTGGCCAGGCATTAGCTGCGGATTCAAGCACCAATATTTCTTTTCAACAATTAGCATCATTACCTACCTTAAATCAAAATTATATGCGGCACGCTCTATATATTTCGTTCTTCTTTATCCTTATCGCCTTACAGGCCTGCCAGAAAGCTGAAGTAGCCCGGCCGGGCGTGCTGAATTGCCCGCTCGAGGATAAAACGCTTTACCAGGCTAATCCCAAAAGCAGCCAATACCAGGCCCTGATCGAAGAATATGTGCATAAAGGCCTTCCGGGTATTATTTTACTGGTAAAGGACGAGCAGGGGTTTTACATCGGCTCTGCCGGAATGGCCGATATAAAAGAAGGCATTAAAATGCAACCCTGCCATGTTTCGAAGATTGCCAGCATCACCAAATTTATGCTGGGCGTGGCTACCATGAGGCTTCAGCAAAAAGGCATACTTTCTATCAGCGATCCCATAAGCAAATACATATCGCAGGACAAACTCAACAAAATTGCCAATGCCAACGAGGCCATT
>CALCJE010000376.1 GCA_937965665.1 uncultured Bacteroidales bacterium | reverse complement strand
CCACTGATGAGGGCCTGGCTTGCTATTACTGCTGCCGCGGTAGCTATTAAAACTCCGAACAACTGGAATCCCGCCGGCATAATGGCGAAAAACGGGTTAGCCAGTTCAACACCATGTTTATGTTGCATCAGGATCCAGGCACCCTGGCCAAGGTAATTGAGGATAAGGCTTGCTTTTACAAAAATCCAGCTAACACGTATGTTGTTTATCCCACAATGCCCAAGGTCGGAGTATAGGGCCTCGGCGCCGGTAGTACACAAAAATACGGCTCCAAGCAGCAGGAAACCATGTGGATAATGATACAGCAGGTGCGCTGCATAATATGGATTAAATGCCTTTAGCATCACCGGCATCTGCACCAGTTGCACGAAGCCTAGTATAGCCAGCATTCCGAACCAAACCATCATAATAGGGCCAAATGATTTTCCTATGGCCGAAGTACCAAACTGTTGCACCAGGAACAAAGATGTAACTATCACCAGGGCAATAGGCAAAACCTTCACATTCGGAAACTGCAGCTGTAGCCCTTCAACCGCCGATACAATGGTAATGGAAGGTGTAATAATTCCATCGGCAAGCAGTGTGCTTCCGCCAATAATGGCAAGGGCAAACAGCCATTTTTTGCGTTTACGCACCAGTGCATAAAGCGCCATAATGCCTCCTTCACCTTTATTGTCGGCACGTAATGTGATTAATACGTACTTAACCGTGGTTTGTAAGGTAAGTGTCCAAATAATACATGATATTGCACCAAGAATAAAGTTGGTTTCAATGGTTCCTCTGGCCCCTGACACAATAGCTTTCATCACATACAATGGAGATGTTCCGATGTCGCCGAAAACAATTCCCATTGTAATAATAATACCTGCCAACGACAGAGCACTGTGATGTAAGGATTTGCTTTTTTTCATTTTGTTTCTTTCAATGATAATTCAGGCCAGGCTTTTTGAAAGAGGGTGCTGGTTAATGGGATTCGCTGCCAGCTTCACCCGTTGGTAACGTTGACTGCTGTTCGGTTTGCGTTTTTTCCTGGTTTTTCCGATGTGGTGCATGCGGATGCCAGCCGACAGTACCCAGCATTATGAAGAATGCAATAATGTATGCCGCTGTTACAAACCATCCTTTTTTAACATAGTTCACAACCGATCGCATTTCGGGAAACATATTTGAAAGTGCTACGCCGGCTGATGATCCAAACCAGATCATTGAACCTCCAAAACCTACAGTATAGGCCAACACTCCCCAGTCGTAACCACCCTGATCGAGGCAGAGTTTTGTTAACGGGATATTATCGAATACAGCCGAAACAAATCCTAGCGAAAATGCTGTTTGCCAGGTGGCTGCCGGAAGTTCATTTACAGGCATTAGCGAAGCACAGGTTACTAATGACAAAAGGAAAATCGTACCCTGCACTGATTTTGGAATCTCGTCCCAGGGCGTTGTTGTGAAAAATGATCCTATCACGATAACAATCCACACCCCTAAAGCCGGAAAATCAAGCAGGTAATTGGTAAGTATGGCGCCAATCAGTATTGCACCAACCAGTATAATCTTCACTGTGTCAAGCTTAACTTTCTTTTTGGGATCCTTTTGTATCCGTTGGAACCTGTCCTGAACGATGGCGGCAGGAATTCCAAAAATGAACATAGCCGAGAAAGCTGCAGCATACGCATGAGTTACATCGAGCGGGTTTACGCCGTCAATCCACATCAGGGTAGTGGTGGTGTCGCCAACAACTGAACCTGATCCGCCGGCATTGCTGGCTGCAACAATAGCTGCCAGGTACCCGAGGTGTACTTTCCCTTTATAAACAACTACAGCTACAGTGCCACCTATCATGGCAGCAGCAATGTTATCGAGGAAACTCGACAAAACAAAAATGAGCATCAGCAGCACAAAGCCACCCTTCCAATCGTTGGGCAAAAAAGCAGGCAGCTTATCAGGCACTCCCGACTCTTCGAATATCTTAGCCAGGATTCCGAATCCAAACAATAACCCGGTAAGGTTCAGTAAAGTGCGCCACTCACCTTCAGTATGTGAAGTTCCCGCAATATGTTCTATAAAAGAATACCCTGAAAGGAAGCTGTATTTCACTATAAGCAAAACGGCCAGCCCTGTGAGTGCAACAAACATAGTTTTGTTGTGAAATACTGCCACGCCAACCAGGGTGAGGGCGAATACAATAAACTCCAGCCGGATGCCAAATAATGAAGGTATTGTTCCTGTACCTGCAGCAAAGCTTATGGCTGGTATAGTTAGGAATGCGAGAGTTAGTAGAGAAATCGTAGCTTTTTTTGGGAAATTCATAACGCTTTTATTATCGAAAAATCTTGAGTTCAGTGGGTTACTGTCGGTGGAGGGCAGTTTTTTTTGAAGGCGCAAAAGTAGATAAAAACAGCAACATAATTGTACAAATGTGGCTTCAATATTTGATCAGTAACTTGATATTTTAGGGCAGGTAAATGGCACCGCCTGATACATTATGATTTGCACCTGTAACTGAAGCCAGGCAGTTAGGCTGTTGATGCATCCGTAGCAGGCCCAGGTAGGCAAATATGATAGCTTCTTTATAGTTAACAATATCAGCATCCGGAATATGAAGTTGCACCCGGGTGTTGGCTGCTATACGGCTCACCAGGTAAGTATTGAAAGCTCCACCACCTGTGATTAGCATACGCTTCAATGGATTATTGTCGGTAACGGCTCCAATCTGCATGGCAATATGTTCGCAAAAGGTACATGCAGCGTCTTCGGTACTGATGTTGAACAGCCGTATCAGGGGAATAATTTCTTTTTCGATCCATTCGCGGCCCAGTGATTTTGGCGGTTCCATCTGGTAGTACCCCAGGTTGTTGAGGGTTTGTAACAGGTTGTCATCTGTTCTGCCTGCAGCAGCTATCGCACCGTCTTTATCATAAGCTTTCCCTTTTTGCGCCGCGAAATAATTAAGTATGATATTGGCTGGCGAAATATCGAAGGCCAGGCGTTCGCCTTTTACTTGCATGGAGATATTTGCAAATCCACCCAGGTTTAGGCAGTAATCGTAATCGGGAAAAAGAAACTGGTCGCCTATGGGAACCAGGGGAGCACCTTGTCCACCGGCGGCCACATCCCCGGTCCGGAAATCAGATACCACAGGTAACCCGCATGCAGCTGCCAGGGCAGCCCCTTCGCCAATCTGGGCCGTGAAATGATTTTCCGGGTTATGGAAAATAGTATGTCCGTGGCTGGCAACAAAATCAACTTCAAGGTTGTGGCTGCGGACGAACTTACTCACCAGCCCGCCCAGGTACCGGCCATAACGGGTGTGTGTTTCTGCATATTCCAAGGCTGATGCGCCAGGCAGTGCATTCAATTGCGAGAGCCAGCTATCTGTGTACGCGACAGTTTCGCAGGCTCCTATATTAAAGGTATGCGAATTACCGGATTCTTCAAATTCGCAATAGGCAAGGTCAACACCATCAAGTGAAGTCCCCGACATTATCCCGATGATGCGGTGTTTTTGCATGATGAATTGTATTGGGATTTTTATAACCAATGTAGCCGCCCATTTTACAAGGCATCGAGTACTTTTTCCATCTTTATACCACGCGAGCCTTTTATAGGTATGGTATAGCCTTCGGGTTTCTGTTCAAGCAGCCATTGACAGGCTTCAGC
>CALCJE010000375.1 GCA_937965665.1 uncultured Bacteroidales bacterium | reverse complement strand
AATTTCATACGATTAGTAATAGCATCTGTCATCATACAACCAAGTTCTTCAAGGTTGCCGAAAGCAGCCTCGGCCACGGCCACCGGTCGGTTCATCTCCTCGTTACTGTTGTATTTGTCAATTAAAGCCTGCACTGCAGCATCGGTTTTATGGATGCTTGCCATGGGTACAAGTTCATAGCTCCGGTCGGTAATTTTGCCTTTGGTTACCTGCAGCCGGGTAATTCCTACATTTTTAAGCCCCGAGCCTGTTTGCACAATCATTACCCCGTTCACCATCAGCGGGCTGGTCATGGTGGTGTGCGAATGGCCGCCGATAACCAGGTCGAACTGCGGGTAGGTATTGGCCAGCACTTCATCGTCCTCCACGCCCAGGTGCGAAAGGGCAACGAGCATCCCGTACTTGTCTTTGAGCCACATAAAATCCTTTGCCTTCTCAATGCCATTGGTAAATTTTATCCCCTCAAGCTTCGAAGGATGCGAATCGGGCAACCCGTTACTACCCAGCTGAATAATGCCTAACACGGGCAGTTTTATTTTACCGGCTTTTAATATCACGTAAGGTTCAGGTTGTTTCACCACGGCTCCCGTAGCATCGATATTGCAGCTGATAAAAGGGAATTTAGCCTGTTCGCGGCGTTTGTTCTGCAACTCCTGCCCCATATCGAACTCGTGGTTGCCCAGGGCCGTTGCATTAAAATGCAGCATGTTCATCAGCTCAATCATAGGGAATCCTTTATCGGGATACATATCCACGATGGGATTCCCGGTAAAATTATCGCCGGCGGCTAACAGGAAAACATATTTATGCGTTTTTCGTAAACTATCGGCCAGGTAGGCCAGTTTGCCAAAATTATCGATGCGCGCATGCATATCGTTGGTATGCAGGATAATGATTTCGGTAGCTTTTTTGCTTTTTTGCGCCCACGAATCATTATTGATGGTATAGAGCGTAAAGATGGACAAAAAGAGGATAAAGGCTTTCAGTTTCATAAAATATAAGGATTAAATTTTATCAGTGATTTCAATCGCAGTTGGAAGAACAAAGATACAAGTCTTCTGATTGGCTGGCACAAAACCCTGACCTAAAATATTAATGGTAAATATTGCAAAATGCGCCAGCATATCAAACAGTTGCAACAGATATAAAACATATAAATATTTTTAATAAATAATTGTATTTCATTTTTAATTGCAATATTTTTACCCCGAAATAAAAATATTTAATATTAACTAAACCTATAGAATTATGGCAAACACAAAAGGTCGCATTACCATTTCGACCAACCCCGTACAAATGCTCGATCTGAAGAAGGAGTAGAAATAATTATTGCGTAATTTCATTTTAGCTTTTCAGATAACAATAATCAACTTCGACTGGATCTTTATCCTCTTTTGGCTGTCTTTAACAAATCAATTTATAAACGAATAAATTAAACTATTATGAAACATCAAATTTTATTTATACTGCTAACCATTATTGCCTTCAGCTGCAAAAAGGACCCTGTTGAAACTGACCCCGCAAAAGCAATACTTGGCAAATGGGAATGTATCGCGATTGGCAATGGATCAAGTATGATACCAATTTCACCTGCTAAAGGATATGTTGAATTTTTACCAGATAGCGTAATGAATGATTATGATTATGAAACAAAAATTCAAACTTCCTTTAAATATGCTGTTGACTCTTTGCTGCATTATTATCAATATGCTGATGATGGGATGGTGTTTGACAATAAATTTAAAATTACTTTCTCAGATCATAACAATATAACCAATTGGGAGTTACAACAACCATTTGCACTTTTTCGCAATTTTACTTATAAACGTATAAATTAACAAATCATGAAAACAATAATCATATCAACGTTATTTACTTAGCTGGCGCGCGTCCCCCGACGCGTGCCCGAACAAATCTCTAGGCTGGTGCGCGGCCCCTGACGCGTGCCAGCACAAAGTTTTTTCTACATAACCGGGTTAGCTAATCAGGAGACTTCATTCCCTTAAAAAGCACTCTGGATTAAACCCCACTAGTGAATGCTGGTGGGGTTTGTTTTAGTTATTGTGATAACTCTTTCAATTTATAAGACTTGGGATTAAATATTCAAAACGGCACTTCCAATATTCAAACCGGCGAAATGAATATTCAACCGGGCAAATTCAATATTCAAAACGGTATATTCAATATTGAAAACGGCATATTCAATATTCAAAATGCCAAATCCAATAATTGAACCGGCGAATTGAATATTGAAAACGGCAATTCCAGCATTTGGGAAGAAATTAGCGAAACTATAAGCCTTACAAACTTAACTTAACTGGCACAGTCTGTTCCACCCTTTTTAAAAAGAACATCTGCCCCTCGTACACCGGTCCGTCGGGTTCGGTGCGGTTACCAAAACGATCGAGCACACAGAGTTTCCCGGCCTGCATCATTTTAAAACTTTTCGCCGAGTATGCCAGCACCAGGTCGCCGATGGTTGCCCCTTTAAAAATAACGATTTCGTGTTTGTTCAGTGTCACGTTCATGGTTGGGCCGGGATCAGAAGTGTTGAAATGCTTTCAGCCAAAAGGCCGGGTTGTTGAATATCCGCATTTTCGATAAGCACCACGCCCGGCGATTTGCCGGCATCAAAGCTGCCCAGCGTACTTTCGAGCCCCAGGAAACGGGCGCCGTTCAGGGTGGCCCACTGCAGCACCTCGGCAAGTGGTATATTCGGAAAGTGTGTGCAAATGGTTTTCATTTCGCTGAGGATGCTCAGCTGGTGATTGGATGCCAGGCTATCGGTGCCCAGGGTAATTATGCATTGCTGCTGCCTGAAATAATCAGGTTGCGGCAGCCTGTTTTCGATATAGAGGTTTGCATTCGGGCAGAGGCACCAGTATGGCTGAGCGAAATAGCGCTGAACAAAAGCAATATCTTCGGGCTGTGAAACCGTGTTGTGAACGAGCAGAAGTTTCTGATCGGGGTTAAAAAACCGCGCTATGCTTTGCATGGGTCGTTTCCCGGTTCCGGGATAAGGCGGCAAATGCGGGTTAAAAGCTTTGCGCCTCAGTGCGATGGGGCCGCTTCCATCCCAGAAAAAGTGGTTCTCATCCTCGTTTTCCTGGTGATGTATGCTCTTTATGGTTCCCGTGTCTTCGGCTGCAACCAACCTGAAAAGCTCTTCAGAAAGCGAGTAAGTGGCATGTGGCACAATGGAAACCCGCCCCACAGGCAACCGGCTTTCGAACTCTTGTTTCAGTCCAAGCGCCCTTTCGTTTATCGTCGCGGCATAAGCCGGATCGGAACCAAAAACTTCGATGAATGTATGAAAATAATTCGCGCTGCTGCTTTTGTACGGGATCGTTTGAGCGCCGTTGGCAATATCGGCCGTGGCAACAATGCCTGAGCCTTAGATCGGAAGAGCGTCGTGTAGGGAAAGAGTGTAGATCTCGGTGGTCG
>CALCJE010000374.1 GCA_937965665.1 uncultured Bacteroidales bacterium | reverse complement strand
TGGTTGAAGAAGGGCCTAACGCAAAAATGGGCGTTGCCACCGAAGGTGTTATTGTTACATTGCTTGATGCTTCAACCTGGCCACATCCACCCGATGCAACAATAGTATTGGTAACAACGTATGTTCCTGCTGTACTTGCAGCTAAATTTAACTCCCCGGTTGATGAATTTGCAAAAACCAGCCCTGCAGTGGAAGAAAACGTGCCGGCTGAACCGCCTCCGCTGAATGTTGGCAATGGGTTAGCAGCTCCCTGGCAATACGGACTGCCCGAATAGCTGAAAGTTGCCACAGGCTGAGCGGTTACAGTAATGCTGATTGGATATCCGACGCTTGTACAAACGGGGTATGATGTGGCCACTGATAATGTTCCGTTGTAAACACCGGGTGTAATATTCCATGGCACATTGATCGAAATCGGACTTGCTGCCAGGCCCCAGCCGTTCACATCGGTTAATCCGGCAGCATTGGCTGCAGCATCAAAATTAATACTGTATAATGTAGGGCTGCCTGTTGTGGCTGTATAAGCAAGTTGAGCGGATGTTATTCCTCTGCAAATAGCAGGGTTCGATCCCAGCGATATTGTTAAGGCCGGGTTAACCGTAATTGCAAAGTTTGCCTGGTAATCCGATGGACAGCTTCCGCTTTTTACCAGGGCACGATAATCCCAGGTTCCTGCTGATGAAGGAATCTCGCTATAGGTAGTCAATGTATTGGCAATATTTTCCCACGATCCTCCGTCAAGCCTCTTTTCCCAGCGAACTATATTTCCAGTGCTCCCGTTCAATGTGATAACTCCTGTGCCCGATCCTTCACATATCGGAGCCGAGCTTCCGCTAATCCAGCCTCCGACAGTGGTTGCATCAACAGTTATTGTTTGTACGGCCGAATAATTACCCGGGCAGGTCCCATTCTGAACCAAAACCCTGTATTGCCAGGTGCCTGAAGTATATGGTGTTTCCGAAAATGTTGTACTGCCTCCATTGCCCATATTTGACCAGCCTCCGGCATTCACCTGGTGCTCCCATTGTATTATGCTGCCCTCATTTCCGGTTAAAGTCAGTGTTCCCGTTCCGGCTCCCAGGCAAAGCGGCGACATAGCCCCGCCTATTGTACCGCCTGTTGAAGCAGGCTTTACAGTTAATGTAGTAGTGGTATTGGATGGCGCAGCGAGTAAGGTCGCATTGCCGGCATAAGCATATGTTATATCGTAAGGAGTTATATCTGTCGGAATTAAAGCTGAATTAAAGTTTAAAGTAAATCCTCCGGTTGCATCCGAAACTGTGGTGTTTTGAGAAACGCCATTAATAGTAATAGTAACCGTTTCACCGGGCAAAGGATAAACAAGGCCCGGGGCAGACACTTTTCCACTCAAACTGGTTGTGGGCGATCCAAAACAAATACTTTGACTTGCAGTGAGCCCCGAAAAATCGGGCGTTGTTGATCGGGTATCATTAGCAACTGTAAGTATGCCTGTTGTGCCGGCAAAGTATGTATTGTCTTTGTAGGTAGCTGTTGATGATGTAGATCCCCACGTACCATTGATCTTGTTATAGCCGCCGAGGGTAAGGCTGCCGACATTAATATTTTGACCGGCAGCTATGCTTGCAGTTGGTCCGTTTATCAGCAGATTATTAGTAATCGCTGTAGCGGCAGGCAATGTTTTGGCGCCGCCGCCTGATAAAATAAGATTGTTGTAAGCCACCGCTGCCAGCGTTTGCGCCCCTGCAGCATTCCATTCAATAGTTCCGGTATTGGCTGCAAAACTGCCTCCTGTTCCGCTTACACTTCCGGCAATCTTTAATAAACTTGAACCCCCATCCAGAGTCCCGTTTGTTCTGGTCCAGGTTCCGGTAAATGTATGGGTAAGCCCTGCTCCAAGATTTAGCGTTCCGCCGTTTCCGTTTATGGTAAGTCCTGATGCATTTATGTTGTCGGTAAAGGTAGCAGTGCCGGCGGTTTTGCCCATGGTAACTGTACCTGTAGTTGTAAAACCTCCAATGTTTTGGTCTGCAGTGCCTCCTATAGTTACACCTCCTGTTGTGCCGCTTACTGTTCCATCATTTATAAGGTCACCATTAATTGTCAGTAAAAAGTTTGATAGAGCAAAACTTACGCCATTATTCACTGTTAGCGTTCCATTGGTTGTAGTAGCTGCAACTAAAGTTTTTGTGCCCGAACCGTCTAAATTTAAGCTTTGGTAGGTAGTGCCTTTAACTGTTTGAGCAGCTCCGTTGTAAACGACAGTGTTGCCAGCTGCTGTTGCCGTTAATGTACTAATTGTTGTTGTTCCACCCAGATAGAGAATATCATTGGCTCCCTGTGTTAATCCTCCTGTACCTGCTAATGCTGTAGTAATACTTAAAGTTCCGTTATTGGTAAGCGTAATGCCTGTAACTGTTGCTGAGGATATTGATATTGTTCCCGAAACAGACTGATTGTTGGTTAAAAAAGTCTGGACTCCTGTACCTGAGTTAAATGTGCCATTATTTGTAATGCCTCCTCTAAAGGTAATAGGTGTATTAACTAAATTGTTATTCCAAATACCGTCGGAGTTAATGGTTACCAACCCAACAAAGATTTTATTTCCTGTAGCCGAGGTGTTAAAACTCAAAGTGCCAGAAACTGTGGTTCCGCCGGTAACTGTAATTGATATACGTTGAATGATAGCAGTAGTACTTGAAGGCACAGTTAATGTTCCAGCTACATTTAGTACACCGGTCTGTGAGCCGCTCAGGGTACCACCATTTATGATCAGGTTACTTCCAACATTTGTTGTCCTTGCTGCTGTCCAATTTGCAACACCCAAAACGGTAAGATTCAGACAAGCAGCAGGGTTTCCATCCATTGTTACAGTTATTCCGCTGTTGATGATAACATCGTCAGAAGCAGTGGGTACAGGATTGCCTCCCCATGTTGCAGCATTACTCCAGTTCCCGTTTACACTTGCAATTCTGGTTGCTGAATAGCCCTCTATACCACAAAGGATGATAACAAGTATCAACAATATCGTTTTCGAAGTATTACCAAGTTTAATCATGTTCTGGAAAGTAGCATTCAGTTGAAAGTAGCTTATTTCTGATTAGTGTGCTGTCAGCTTTTATAAAGAGAACTCTTTCTCCGCAAAAATCTCTGCTTTGGCATCATTCGGAGCCTGGAATTTAATCAGCAGTTTGCCTTTTTTGAAATCTACGCCGGGCATATTATGAAGCTGCATTTTAAATTTCCTGATCTTATTTGGCGTGTATACAGCCAGACCTCTTACAATGCCAACCTCTATGGGATCTCCCTGTGCAGGGGCCCACATTACGGATAAATCTCCATAAACCGACTTATCACCTGTACGTTCGAACACCAGGCTCAGGTTGGGAACCGTGTCACTTTTTAAATCCACACTTATGTTAGTAAGGTCCACTTTTACCTGTAAATCGCCATTTCGGATAATAACGGGTATACTTATTCCGAAAATGGGAACCAGTTTAATGCCGATAGAAGTCGAATCGACAGAAGTTTGTTCCTCGCCTAAAAGTTTTTCGTTTGGAACTGCCCTGAAATAAACATGTGAGCGTAATTCACCGTTTGGCATATCGGGCATTTTGCGATACTGCATACGTATTACCTGCGATCCGTTTGGTGGGAGTGTAACGGTACGCGGGAAAAATCTCAGGTATTTGTCAGCAAATAGTTGTCCTTCATCAGGTTGCTCTATCTGTACAAAGCTTCCATCGTCGGTCATCCTGTATTGTACAAACGAAACGGTGTATTTGGCAGTATCAGAACCAGTATTAGCAAGGGTCAACTCCTGCGACTGTTTATTTCCCTCAAATACTACACGGCGCGGGGTGATCAGGAGGTTGCCCTGTGCATTTGCATTAAAGGTTAACAGCGCTGATGCGAAAAGAATTGCCAGTAGGATCTGGGTTGAGGTTTTACTAATTATTCCTTTAATTGTCATGGCGGTTAAATTTTTTTCAAACTTACACAAATTTGTTGACTCTAAAGCCTTGCCTGCCGGACTTTTTCGGCTTTTGAGCCTGGGTGGTTTCACTTTGGTATACTATTAATGGCCAAATGGGCATAATGTAATACGATTTTCTGTAAAAGTGCATGATCGGATCTTGTTAATATTAGTGCCCTTCAATTTTATTGAATAATTCAAACTGAAATGATTTTGATTGAAGCTGTGTTTTGTCAAAAATCGAAAAGCTTAAATTGATCCCGAATCAATTTGTTGGTTGTTTATCAATTTTTACAAAAACAATGCCATAGCCCGAAACACATTTATTTCGCTTCGTGGTTATATGAATGCATTGGGCATCATGGTTTTGAGAATAAAAAAAAGGTGTGAAAGAATTCTCTTTCACACCTTTCGGAATATTATTGATACTGATTAGTTGTAGTTAACGGTAACTACCAGTCCGGTTGCATTGGTGTAAACTCCTGCGGCCTGGCCTGCAGCAACATTGAGTGTAGCTCCTACATATACATCTTGTGTTCCGGCGGTAAGGGTACCGGTAGGAGTGGGGTTACTTGTAAATGTGCCTACAGTCATTGTGTTCGATCCGCTTGTAAGCGTGATTGGTGCAGCTGGTAATGAAATCGAGAAAGTTGATCCGGCAGCTCCGGTTACAGTAAATTTGGCAGCCGATACGGTTCCGGTTACTACAGGCAGAGTAACTCCACCTCCAGCAGTACGGGTACTGGCCGGGCTAAGCTGAACTGTTCCTGCGAGTGAAGGACTAACGGCAACATTTCCGAAATTCAGGTCAATTGATTTTGAAATGGCAATAGGGGTAATAATGGTAGCCGAAGAAGTAGCAGTTGCCGAAACCTGGGCTTTAGCAGTGAATGAAGCAATGGTAAGGATAGCAACCAGTGAGAAGAGAACGGATAATTTTTTCATTGTTTTGAGTTTTTTATGAGTTTTTTTTAGTTGGATTTACATCGTCTTGAGCGATGTAAATAATAATTCATAAACCGTGCCACATACCTGTGCCAGGAAGTGATGCCAGGCTGAAAAAAAATAAAAATATTTTATAACATACTGATAAATAGTTATATAAAAATTATTTATTTTGTTGAAAGTGTAGCTGGAAGGTTGTTTTTCACCTGGTTTCCACCCCGGGTAATATCTCAAATTGCGACAAATAGAAAAACAAATTGAGATTCTGAATAAAATGAAACTACCAGGGTGTTTATGCGGAAGTTGCTTATTGCATCAGTTCATTAACTGACTGTTGTTGCCGAAAAAGAGGGATAAGGCGAAAACGGTTTTGTTTTTCTGCATCAGCCGTTAAAGGAACCACACGCATCTGAGTTTAGCCTGAAAACACAAAACCACCGGGCGTATAACCCTGGTGGTTTTTGTGACTCAAATACAACGAATAAGTCCAACACTCAATTCGTATTTTTTTGTGATTAAGATTTTATAGATGTCGGCACTGTGACAAACGTAGCAGCCCGAATCCAGGGTAGGTAAAAGAACCTTTGTTTTAGTTGGTTGTACTAGTTGTATGCAAACGTAAGTGTAAAAGCGCCTGAATACAATCCGGCGGGGTTATCGATCAGCGATCCCACGTTGAGCGTGGCACCCAGGTAAACGAACTGTTGCCCGTTGGTAAGTATTCCGGTACCTGTACCGGCCTGTGGGTAAGAAACCCAGTTGCTGACCACCATGGTTTTGTTGGAATTTTGATGGGTAAGCACAGCCGGTCCTGTAGGCAATTGAATGGAGAACATGGCATCGGGTGCTCCGGTGATATAGAATATGCCTGATTTCGCCACTCCACCGCTGAGTATTACTGAGCCACTAGTAGAGCGAATTCCATCGGGGGTAACAATCACCTGTCCGCCATGTACCTCGGGCGAGAACCGTCCGAAATTAAGCTGCGAAGTTTCAGTTGCTGTTAAGGCAGAAATAACCTCGGCAAAAGCTTGCGCTGTAACGCTGGCCTGGCTATAGGCCTTCGAACAGAAAGAAAAAACTACGAGCAATGGGAGTATAAACCTGAGCATGATTAACAGAACTTGAATGGAAAATCAAATGGCAGAAAACAAGGCAATAACGAAAGCTTGAAAAAAAAGGGTGGAAGGAAACCTGTCACACCCTTTTTATTTGATGCAAGAATCTTAGTTATAGTTGACTGTAACTACTAAATCGGCAGCGTTGGTATAGAGACCCGAAACCTGGGCAGCAGCAACATGCAGGGTGCCGCCAACAAATATTTCTTCGGTTCCGCTGGCCAGTGAGCCTGTAGCAGTAGGAGTGCTGGTAAAGTTGTCAACAGTCATATTGTTAGCTCCGTTAGTAAGGACAATCGAAGCAGGTAAGGTGATGGCGTATGTGGTGCCTGACTGTCCTGAAACTGTAAATTTAGCAGCAGTAGGTGAACCGGTAATAACAGGAAGTGTAACACCGCCGGTCTGTGTACGTGTGCCTGCAGGATCGAGTACAACAGTACCTCCTAAAACAGGGCTTACAGCAACATTGCCAAAAACTAAGTCAACATTTTTTGTGATAGAGATAGGGCCGATGATGTTGGCTGAAGAAGCAGCGGTTGCCGAAACCTGGGCTTTAGCAGTGAATGAAGCAATGGTAAGGATAGCAACCAGTGAGAAGAGAACGGATAATTTTTTCATTGTTTTGAGTTTTTTATGAGTTTTTTTTAGTTGGATTTACATCGTCTTGTGCGATGTAAATAATATTTCATAAACCGTGCCACGAAATTTCGCCGCTAAGGCAATGGAATTTATATTTTTTAAATAATATTTTATAAACAACAGAATAACAATATTTTAAAAATTATTGATATGCTGGATTTTGGAAAATCCTGACAACTCAGGAGGACATGAACGCTAAATTTTGTTTCAAATTGCGACAGAAATAATCTCAATCTTAGATATACCACCTAAAAAGGTTTAGAGATTCAAATCAGTACGTCAGTGCATTTTAACCTGGTTCATCTCGTTCAGGATAAAATATTTACAGATGGCAATTTCATGAGGTAAAAGATTTTTACCTGACAATTGAAAATCGGCTGATGGAAGGCAGATGAGAGGAAAAGTAAGCAGGCGCAATCTGGTGTAGTTCTGTGAGTATAAGTAGCAGGAAAGAAATGGAGGAAAAAGAGTTGCGCCTGCTGGAATTTTTAGAAGTGATTTGTCTTGAAGACAGGTAATTATAATAAATAGTTGAGAGTACGATGAAATTGATTTTGGGCGGTGGACTAATTGTAAGCCAGCACAATATTAATGTCTCCTTTATAAGAAGCTGCGCTTTGGTCTATTAAGTTCTGGGTAGCTTCAAATTGAAGGTTGATTGACTGGCTACCATTGATGGCATTGCTGTCAGTTCCCAGGTTGCTGGTTGCCATAGTTTCGAGCGAAATCTTTTGCAGATCATTACCGGTGAGATTCGCTTTCCCCAAAATAAGTGAACACGAGGCTGAAGATGCACTCTTCACATTGATCTGGCCAAGGTCCATGATTTGGGCCTGGTTCCGATATACGGTAAACGAAGTTTGTGATTGAGTACTGGCACTCAACGGCTCAACCACCTCTGCAAACATATGGCCGGTAACCGATGTCTGCGAAAATACATTTATGTTTACCATTACCAGAATTGCCAGGGCTGAAACTATGATGATCCTTTTCATGGTGTAAAATATTTTTACTGTTCGTGATTAAACATGGACTAATTTATTACATGTACCAGGTTAAAACAAGAAATGGAGGAAAAATATTTCGCAGATAATCTGAGGTTAAACGATTAATCAATTAAAAATAAATGTAAAATAATGAAATACAGCGATATATAAAAAGTGAATATAAATAGGAAAATTTACATATAAGTAAAATAATTTTACACTTGTGCAAATAAAATTGTGGTGGATTTGTAAGTAATTGAAATTTAGTTGTATAGGTAATTTGGAGCAGTGTTGGGCAGCGTTGGAGGTAATCAGTTTTGCCTGATTTCGTATTTTTCGATTTTTGCATTAAGTGTAGGTCGGGAAATACCCAGGATACGCGAAGCGTCCACTTTGTTCCATTTTACATGGTACAGCACCTGTTTGATATATGCTTTTTCTACTTCGTCGAGCGTAGTGAGCGCAGAGATGGATAGGCTCTCAACTTCATTTTCGGTTGGATTCTGCGGTATTGAAAATGAATCTTTTTCCAGCACAGTGCCTCTGACAATAATCATGGCCTGCAGGATAGCGTTTTCGAGCTCCCTGATGTTTCCCGGCCAGTTGTAGCTTTTTAATTTCTCAAAAACGCCTTCTCCGACCTGGCTAATATTTTTCTGCAGTTTACGATTAAATCGTTGTATAAAGAAATAGGTAAGGTCGTTTATATCATCTTTTCGTTTACGCAAAGGAGGAAGTTCAATGGTAAAAACTTTAAGCCTGTAATACAGTTCTTCTCTGAAACGCCCTTCGGCAATCAGTTGTTCGAGATTTTTATTCGTAGATGCAATTATTCTGGCTTTGAGAGGCAGTGGTTCGGAAAGTCCTGGCTTTTCGAATTCCATTTCCTGTAACACCCTGAAAAGTTTAATCTGCACATGGTCAGAGAGGTTCGAAATCTCGTCCAGGAAAATGGTTCCTTCGCCTGCAACTTCGAATTTTCCTCTCTTGTTTTCGGTGGCACCCGGGAAAGCATCTTTTTCATACCCAAATAATTCTCTTTCGAGTGCTTCGTCATTTAGAGCAGAACAGTTTACAGCTGAAAACGGGTAATCGCGGGTAATCCCGCTGTAATGTATCAGCTTGGCGATCAGCTCTTTGCCAGTACCCGTTTCGCCGGTAATCAGTACGCTGATCCTGTTCAATGATACGCGTCCTACATTCTTAAATATTTCACGCATCACAGGAACTTTCCCGATCAGTGAATTTTCCTCAATTACCTTTCGGGTATCCTTAGTGAAAGGCTGCGAGATGCTTTTGTTCTGTTCGCTGATTTCGAGCGCCCGTTTTATGATTTCTATTAACTCTTTCGAGTGGATTGGCTTTTCTATAAAATCGACTGCTCCCAACTGTATTGCTTTGATGGTCAGCGCTACATCGCCGTGGCCGGTAAGCATGATAACCGGTAGCAAGGGTTGGTTTTGTTTAATTACATTCAGCACTTCAATTCCCGACATCCCGGGCATCATATAATCGGTTAAAACCAGGTCGGTATTGGATGATGCGAGCATGGCAATTCCTTCTTCCCCGCTGGCTGCTGTCGAAACACGATAGCCTTCCTTCGAAAGCGTTTGCTTCAAAATCATCAGGATCATCTTATCATCATCAATTACCAGTATCGTTTTCATAGGCGCAATCGGTTATTTCTGTTTACAGGCTATTCCGTAATGGTGTAGCGGCTTAAATTTACTTATTTTTTTTGATTCCACCAAGGGTATAATGATTTGGTACGTTTCAGATTTGATGGTATATGCTTTTTTATGTAACGGCTAAGGCATGTATTTGTTCCGTTTTTACTTTGATTTAATGTTATTTAGGTCAGAAGGTCGAAAATGCCACACCTGAAGAAAACACCAGGATTCCGAAAAAAATTCCTGTACCTATGGCAAATCCCTGCCAGACTTTTTTTCTTTTTATTTCGTGTGCTTTTCCGGTATATCCGCTGAAATAGCTTGGGTTACGCATCAGGTCTTCGTCCCTATAATCCAGGTTTTCACGTTTGGGAGGTGCTGATGAACAGGCAATAGCTGGTATTAATCCCAATGGGAAGTATATACTCCCGATCAGCGTTCCGATTTTGGCAGACCGGTATCCCTTATAATAATTGGATGCATCTGCTACTCCTCGCAGAAAGAGGCTATCCGATATTCCGGCTAAGCTATACCGACCGGGTATCAGCACTCCGTTTTCTGAAAGTTGTATGGTGATACCGCTGCGATAATGCAACGTATTCACTTCGTTGCGTGCTATAATAATTGTGTCAGACTGATTTTCTGGAATAAAGATTACATCTTTTGCATTCAGATGCAAAATTTTAGCTTTCAGTTGCTTGCCGGTATGAAGGGTTATAAGGTCCTGTGCCACAATGCAGTTAATAGAAGCATACCATAAAATAATCAATACAACCCAATTCTTCATAATGATAGCAATGAGACACCAAATTTAATATATTTTGCGGCTCGTTTAAGGATGAGTGCCCGGATTTGTTGAAAGGGATGCGCAGTATATAAAGCTTTGCAAAATGAATTGAAAATTAAATAGCTTACTAGCTGCTTTTAGCGTACTTTTGCACTTGATATCTGTCCAGGCGAAATAATTGAACTTTGTTTAGTGATTCATCCGGTTAGGTTGATTAGTATTTTTAAGAATTTAAAACAAAATTATGGGCAGAGCACGTGAAACTTTTGGTAAAAGGGAAAATCGAACAAAACAGGAAAAGAAAAGGAAAGATAAAGAAGCAAAAAGGGCCGAAAAGAAAGAAGGCCGGGATGGCAATAATCTTGATGAAATGATTGCCTACGTTGACGAATTTGGAAGAATTTCTTCCACACCTCCCGATTTAACAAAACGAGTAGCGGTGAATGCCGAAGATATTCAGATTGGTGTTCCCAAATATGTGGAACCCGGAGCAGGCGAAACCCTTCGCACCGGCATAGTAGCTTTCTTTAATGAATCAAAAGGCTATGGTTTTATAAACGATGCACTTTCAGGTAAAAGTGTTTTCGTTCATATCAACGGTCTTACTGAGCCCATAAAGGAGAATAACAAAGTTTCTTTCGAAGTGGTTGATGGACCCAAAGGTCCCAATGCCGTAAATGTAAAACTGATAAAATAAGTTTTCTTTATTTCATACCGAGGCTTCCGATAGCGTTTGCGCTATCGGAAGCTTTTGTTTTACAGTTGATTGCATTTTATTCTTAATGCTTTCTGAGAGTTCGGTATGTAAAATACTTGAATTTAAATGTTGCGCTAGTGTTAGATCCGGGCCTGATTGAATAATGCTATATATAAATGAGGATGGAAATCATGTAATGAAATCCCGGAAAATTTATGTCTTGAAAACCAGCATGTTACAAGTTGTCTTTTCCTGGCAGGTATTATTAACATGGAGGCTTAACAGGAAAATGCGTAATTTTACCATTCACAAAGCTTTAAGGGATTTGGAGATGGATGTTACTGAATCCTGATTGGCATTTAAATGCTGGAATCATTAAATCAAATAATTTTACCATGGAAGCAAATAAGATAAAAGTTCATATAGTTGGCGGTGGCAACCTGGGTGTTGCACTGGCTATCGGCCTTTCGAAGTTTTGCAGCGATGCTGCAGTTACGGTTACCAGGCGTAATGTTGAGCAGATTCGTTTTTTGGAAAAACTCGGAATGCAGGTATCTTCAGACAATAATTTTGAAATCAGCCAGGCCGATATTGTAATATTAACTGTCAAGCCTTACCAGGTAGATACTGTTCTCAAAGAGATTCTGTCTCACCTTGATCACGCTGTAATTGCATCGGCAGTGAGCGGGTTGAATATCGGAAGCCTTGAGGAAAAAACAAACCATCTGTATCCTGTAGTTCGAATTATGCCCAATATTGCTGCCCAGTTCGGGGAGTCGGCAACGTGCATTTCTTTTTCAGAAAATAATAAAGCAGCCGGTCATAAAATTGTCGGCCTTTTCGATAAGCTTGGAACGGCCGTTGTTATTGAAGAAAAACTGATGAATGCTTCCACTATCCTGGGAGCTTGCGGCACAGCTTATGCGCTGCGGTATATACGGGCGGCCATGCAGGCAGGCATCGAAATTGGTTTCGACGCTAAAACGGCTCTTGCCATCGCATCGCAAACAGTGAAAGGTGCTGCCCAAATGACCCTCGAAGAAAAGACACATCCCGAGCAATTGATTGACAGGGTTACAACTCCTCAGGGCTGTACCATTGTGGGCCTTAATGAAATGGAGCACCAGGGTTTTAGTTCTTCGCTGATTAAAGGAATCAAAACTTCCTTCGATATGATTAAAGAATTATAAATTGCAATAATTTCTGCGAAGTGCTTATTGTATTTTCCTTTAGCTTCTGCGTATTAAATGCCGATGCATGAACTCGCAGGTCTGTTGTAAATGCGCGTATGTGAAGTGTGCTGTGTATAAAAATTACATGCGTCAAAATGACATATTAATATGAAATAATATTGACAAAATGGCATATAATTGTTAGAATTTGATATTGGCGTATTTGTTGATTCGTGTCAGATGAATAAAAATCTGTACCATGAACTTCAATAAATATACCATAAAAGCCCAGGAGGCCATACAGCAGGCCCAGCAGATTGCTGCAGCAAATCAAAATCAGGCCATCGAAAATGCTCATATCCTCAAAGGAATAATTTCTTCTGATGATAGTGTGCTCCGCTTTTTAACCAGCAAGCTTGGGATCGATTTCAATGCGCTTGAAAAAGGCATTGATTCTTTAATGACGGTTTTACCGAAAGTTCAGGGTGGTGAGCAGTATCTTTCTGCCGAAGCAACAAAAGCTTTACAACGCTCGGAGGCAATGATGAAAGAATTTGGTGATGAATTTATTACCATTGAACTTATCTTACTGGGAATCCTGGCATCAAATGACGGTACTTCGAAACTCCTAAAACAACTGGGTGCCAGTGAAAAGGACTTGAAGAAAGCCATTTCGGAACTTCGGAAAGGCTCAACAGCCAGCAGTGCAACATCGGAGGATACTTATAACGCATTATCGAAATATGCCCGCAACCTGAACGACCTGGCCCGCAAAGGCAAACTTGACCCGGTAATCGGGCGCGACGAGGAAATCAGAAGGGTGTTAACCATACTTACCCGTC
>CALCJE010000373.1 GCA_937965665.1 uncultured Bacteroidales bacterium | reverse complement strand
TGGTCAGTGGCCCGCATGGATCGGAACCGTAAGCGCATTGATGACTGCTTTCCTGGTAATTCCGATTATTACATTTATGTCGACTAAAATCGGCAAAAAAAATGCATTCGTAGTTTCTACGCTGATATCCATAGTGGGTTATGCCCTGAAATGGTGGGGATTTTCACCGGGAAACCCATGGTTTATGTTCCTTCCTCTGCCACTCATGTCGTTCGGTATCGGAGGACTTTTTACCTTAATGATGTCGATGACTGCCGATGTTTGCGATTACGATGAACTGCGTAACGGAATGCCCCGGAAAGAAGCCTTATTCGGCGCTGTTTACTGGTGGATGGTTAAACTGGGCATGTCGCTGGCTTTGTTCCTGAGTGGTGTGATTTTAAGCGCAATTGGTTTTGATGGAAATGTGCAGGTACAAACGCATCATACCATCACTATGCTGCGAATTGCCGATATATCAATTCCTTCCATAGCTGGTATTATTGCTATATGGATCATGTGGAAATACGATATTACCGAAGCCCGTGCCCGGGAAATCCGCAATACCCTGGTTGAACGGAGAGGTGAACTTTAAGAAGGATTGAAATTTATTGATCAGTAACCAAATAAAAAAACGTATATGTCACAGAGAGCCGGAAAAATTATGTCGTTGGCAGGAGGTGTCGATTTTGCCGATAAACCCAAAGAACAATTAAAGGATATGTTCCTGAAAGTGCTGAATAACGGAATGCACGGACTCTGTTTCAGTCCTTACCTCGAAGGACAAAAGCCCGGAGATATACTTACCGAAGCTCAGATCAGGAAAAGAATGGAAATCATAAAGCCATACACAAAGTGGATCCGTTCCTTTTCATGTATTGAAGGCAATGAACTTATTCCGAAAATTGCCAAGGAATATGGACTTAAAACCCTGGTTGGCGCATGGTTGGGTAAGGATTTGGATAAAAACGAAGAGGAACTTTCAGCGCTCATCCACCTGGCTAAACATGGATATGTCGACATTGCTGCCGTTGGCAACGAGGTGCTGTACCGCGACGACCTGAGCGAAACAGAACTACTGGAATGCATCAACAGGGTGAAAGTGGCAATTCCCAATATCCCGGTGGGCTATGTGGATGCCTATTATGAATTTACCGAGCGACCTGAAATTACAAAAGCTTGTGATGTAATCCTGGCCAATTGCTACCCGTTCTGGGAATCGTGCCACATGGATTATTCGCTCATGTATATGAAACAGATGTATTACCAGGCCCGGCTTGCCGGGGGTGGTGAAAAACCTGTGATCATCACTGAAACCGGCTGGCCGAGCGAAGGCGAGGACTTTAAAGGTGCTCAGCCTTCAAAGGAAAATGCCATGAAGTACTTCGTGAATACCCAATTATGGTCCAGGCAGGACGATATCGATATCTTTTACTTTACTTCTTTCGACGAATCGTGGAAAGTGGGTACCGAAGGTGATGTAGGCGCATTTTGGGGAATATGGGATAAAGATGAAAATATAAAGCTCTGAAATTTTCTGTATTACTCGTGTGCTTTAACTGATATCTGACTGATTTAACCTGCAGAATACTATCTATTAATCATAAAACGTATACCATGAAAAGAGTTTTGTTAGCATTGGTGTTTTACCTGCTTCTCATTACAACTCTGTCAGCGCAGGCTGATAAAGTTTCAGTAGTGTATGGCAATGATGGGATTAAACTATCCATTAATAATAAAAATGTAATTATTAATGGAATGAACTGGGACTATTTCCCTGTAGGAACCAATTATACCTACAGTTTGTGGCAGCAGTCGGACGATTTTATAAAAGCGGCACTCGATACCGAAATGCCGATGCTGAAAAACATGGGGGTGAATGCCATCCGCGTTTATACGGGAATTCAGCCCAAGTGGATCAAATACATCTACGAAAAATATGGCATCTATACCATGATTAACCATTCTTTCGGCCGATATGGTTTAACCCTGAACGGCAACTGGGTTCCGAATACCGACTATGCTAACCCGCTTGTACACGATCTGCTGCTGAAAGAAGTAGCCCAAATCGTGAAGGAGTATAAAAATACGCCTGGCTTACTTTTATACCTGTTAGGAAATGAGAATAATTACGGTCTTTTCTGGCGGGGAGCCGAAACTGAGAATATCCCTTTCGATAAACGGGAATCTACCATCGGAGCCAAAGCGCTGTATAAACTTTTCAACGAAGCAGCGCTTTCAATGAAAACCATGGACAATACTCACCCGGTAGCTATTTGTAACGGCGATTTATTATTTCTTGATATTATTGCCGACGAATGTAAAGATATTGATATACTGGGTGTTAACATGTACAGGGGTGTTTCGTTTGGCGATGCATTTCAAAAAACAAAAGAAGTTTTAAACAAACCACTTATGTTTACGGAGTTCGGTTCCGATGCGTTCAACACAGTTAGCAATGCCGAAGATCAGCAATCGCAGGCGTACTATTTACAACATAACTGGAAAGAAATTTACCAGAATGCCGCCGGGCTGGGAAAAGCTGCCAACTGCATAGGCGGTTTTACTTTTATGTTCAGCGATGGCTGGTGGAAATACAAGCAAACTGAAAACCTCGACATACACGATTCACATGCATCATGGGCCAATGGCGGTTACCTGAACGATTATGTAGCTGGCGAAAATAATATGAACGAGGAATGGTATGGCATATGTGCAAAAGGGGAAACCGACGAAAGAGGCCATTACCAGTTATACCCGCGGGCTGCTTATTATGTGCTGCAACAGGCTCACAAACTCAATCCGTATTCGGGGCATCTGACATCCGATTCCATCGAAAAGTATTTTTCAAATATCCAGGTACTTAATGAAGTATTAAAAGCCAGGGGCGATAAGGCTGTTTTGGATGGTGAATCGAGTAAGAAATTGCGCATCAGCGAATTAAGGGCCGATTTGTCCACGTTTAACACCGGTGGCAACATGATTACCACTCCAGATCAGAAAGATCCTGATGCGATTACCCAAACCTATCCCAGTTTCCTGGGTTTCGATCACATGGAGTCCTACTATATTGGTGTTGAAGCCAAACCGGCCGAAAATGTGAAAGCTAACGTGTCGTTCAATATCCTGGGAAACGTGGCTGAAAATCCGATTGATGAAATATTTTATGAAAACCGTGGCCGTCCTGTTGAGGTTCAAACCAACCAGGGGCCTGTTGCATTGCAGGGAATGGAACGGGTGCAGGTATATAAAGCCGATTTTACCTGGAACGATAAATGGTTTGATATGAAAGCTTTTTATCGGACCGGGCACTACCATTGGGGTGACGAAGGAGATTTCTTCGGGTTGTACCCCGAGGCAAATTATGGACCCAATATCGATATCTATAACGGTGGTGCTCCATTTGGCTTTGAATTTGCCGGTAAAAAATCGCTCGAAGGTTTAAAAGTTGCTTTTGGACCTGAACTTTGGTGGGGAGCTAACCCGGCCATTTTATTAAAGTATAGCCGCACAGTTGGCAATTATACAATCACAGGGATGTATCACGAAGACCTGGACCAGAATGCTGCTGCCCAAAGTTCATTTGCCATACCAACGCTTCAAACACGCAGAGCCTCACTCGACCTGAAAACTACCCTGGGTAACCTGGGCATCGATATTGGTGGTCTTTGGTCGGGGCAGCCACGCAATGGCGAAAGTTTCCAGATTGTTGATGAAAAAGATGGCAATTATACCGTGTACCAGGATAAAATTGTATCAAAAGATAACTGGGGCGGTAAAGTAAAAGTTACCTATTCGTACGGTCCTGTAAAATGGTACGGACAGAGTGCCGTAATGGGATTGGTTGCCCTTGGCGGCGCTGATTATACAAAGACTTATACGGGTTGGCGTTTAAAGGATTCGGGAAGCGGAAACCAGTATAATTTTTTAACCGGATTTATATATACCATCGGTGATTTCCAGATAGCGCCTAATTTCCTGTGGCAAAAACCCATTGTGGGACCTATTTCAAAAGATGTTCCGGCTCCGGCTGTGCCCCGCAATACCTTGCAGGACCCGTTTGCAGTGCGCTCGAACCGTGAAACTACTGCCGGCGAACTTCTGCTAGCCTACGACCCGACTCCTGCAACATGGATGTGGGCATGGGATAACGATGAAATGGAAGATGCCGTATTTGCTATGAGCGCTGATTTTGTTTACCGCCACCTACCTACCACACAGGACGCCGCAATAGGTATTATGGCTAACGGGCGAACCATTTTTGCATTTCCGGGCGCTCCTTCGGCACACGATTTATGGGAAATTAATTCGCGCATAGTTTCCAGGTTAACGCACGACTTTGGATTTATAGTTAACCTCTATGGCGGTAATGCCCAGTCGAACGGTAGTGATGAAAGGTTAATACAACGCTTTGGCACAGATGTAAGGCTGATTTACAAAAAAGTTAAACTTATTTCGATGCTGAAGGTAAATGATTGGGGGCCATATGATTACCATCGTGATTTTAACCTGACATACCCGCTGCAGGTTATGGCCGATTTATCATACTCCGTTGTTATGCGCAAATGGTTTATCCTGCCCGAAACCAGGATGGGCATACGATATACATGGCGTTCGCTCGACCAGTATTCGCCGAGGTATTGCCCCACTTTAAAGCTGGATAGTTCAGGTGCCTGGGTGCCGGATCCTACAGCTGTTGGTTATGGAAATGGTGCTGAATGGGAAATCAGGACCTACCTGAGTTTTCGTCTTGGTAAATAACCCTTAAAACTTTGCACAAATGAAAAATAGTAAATCATATTATTCAATAACTGTCATAATTGCTTTTTTGCTGATGGCAGTTAGCTGCGAAAGGAAACTTGATGGGTTGGAATTGGCAACCTATCCCACAACACCCGAGGTTTTTATCGATGGATTCAGTACCGGCTTATATTATGCTGCATACGGAACCTCGAAAGTAACTGCTTTTAACGTTGATTATAGTGTTAAATACAAAGGTACTGCTTCCATGCGGTTCGATGTACCTGATACTACCGACCCGAACGGCTCGTATGTGGGTGGTGTTTTTGGAACCAACCCCGGCCGCGATTTATCAGCATATAATGTACTTACCTTCTGGGCCAAGGCTTCACAGCCCGCAGTGTTGAATGAAATTGGATTTGGCAACGATATGGGAGCCTCAAAATATAAAGTTACAATTCCCAATCTGACCGTGAATTCGAACTGGATGAAATATTACATTCCGATTCCCGATCCTTCAGTACTTACGCAGGAACATGGCATGTTGTTTTATTCGGCAGTGCATCAAAACGGGAGAGGATATACCTTTTGGATTGATGAGGTGAAATTCGAAAATATAGGTACTATAGCCCATAAAACTGCAGGGATTCTGAATGGTCAGGATGTGATAAAAAACAACGTTGAAACTGATGAAGAATTCCAGGTCTCCGATCTGTATGCCTCATTTAACCTGCCTACGGGTGTTGATCAGAAAGTGAGTTTAACAACATCATATTTTGCCTTTAAATCATCAAACCCTGCTGTTGCAACGGTTGATCCAACGGGCAAGGTAAAAACCGTTGGTGCGGGCTCAGCTGTTATTACTGCCACCATGGGCGATTTGGCGGCAAAAGGGTCACTCACCATTAATTCCGTAGGCCAGTCTGTTAAACCCACCGAACCGGCTACAACCCCTTCTCTTCCAGCAGCCAATGTTATTTCGCTTTTTAGTAACGTGTACACTAATGTTCCTGTCGATACATGGAATACCCACTGGCTCTATTCAACCGCCGAAAACCAGGATGTTAAAATTAAAGGGGATGATGCGATCCGTTACCGAAACCTGAACTTTGTAGGAATTGAATTTTCATCGCAACCCATCGATGCCGGCGATATGACCAATTTCCATATCGACATCTGGACTCCTGATGCCACAAGTGGTAAGAAGTTCAAGGTGCTGCTTGCTGATTTCGGAGCCGATGGGGTTTATGGCGGTAATGATGATTCAAATTTCGAGGTTACCATCAACAGCCCGCCACTGGCTTCACAACAGTGGGTCAGCATTAATATCCCGATGTCGAGTTTTACAGGGCTCAAAAGTAAATCGCACCTGGCACAGTTGGTACTTTCAGGCGATTTACCCAATCTGTACATCGACAATGTGTACTTCAATAATTCGGGTCCCACCACGCCAACAACCGCAGCGCCTGTTCCTACTTACAGCGCAGCAAATGTGATTTCGGTTTTCAGCGATGCCTATACCAACATCAGCGGAACCGATTTAAGTCCAAACTGGGGGCAGGCTACTGTGGTTTCTCAAATTTCGGTTGCCGGCAATAATACGTTAAAATACAAGGGATTAAACTACCAGGGCATTCAGTTAGGCAGCGCACAGAATGTATCGGCCATGAGTTTTCTGCATCTTGATTTCTGGTCGGCAAATTCAACCGCACTCAATGTATACCTCATTAGTTCCGGTCCGGTCGAAAAGGCTTATAAACTCACGGTGCCTACCAGTGGCTGGACGAGCCTCGATATCCCGTTATCTTCTTTTGCTCCTGTTAACCTTTCGGGAGTAATACAGCTAAAGTTTGATGGGAATGGAGACATTTACTTAGATAATATCTTATTCCGAAAATAGATTTTAATCCATTTTAATCATTTGTTAAAACATGGGATTATGAAAAGAAATTTCAGAATATTAGCATCAGCAGGTATTTTTGCCTTGTTGCTTATGGCACTTTACAGTTGCGAAACTGATAATGTGCAGACTTTACCACACCGTAACTGGCAACTGGTTTGGAGCGACGACTTCAGCGGTGCAGCGGGTACAACGCCAGATGCCGCAAAGTGGAAGTTCGATATTGGGGTGGGCCCGAACAACGACGGATGGGGAAATGCCGAATTGCAATACTATACCAACCGGCCCGTGAATGCTTCGCTCGACGGAAACGGCAACCTGGCCATTACAGCTAAAAAAGAGGTTTATGCGGGTTCGGCATTTACCTCTGCCCGTATTAAAACGGCAGGACTCTTTACACAGGCTTACGGACGTTTCGAAGCAAATATTAAAACACCATGGGGGCCGGGAATCTGGCCTGCATTCTGGCTTGTTGGCTCCGATGTAGATACCGTTGGCTGGCCTCAGTGTGGTGAAATCGATATCATGGAACTCAGGGGACAAAAACCCAACGTGATCAGTGGTACGGTGCATGGACCCGGTTATTCAGCCGCCAGCGGAATTTCAAAAAGTTTTGCGCTCGAAAATAACCGCTTCGATGTCGATTTCCATTTGTTTGCCATCGAATGGGGAAAAGATTATATTGATTTCTTTGTCGACAATACACTATATCAGCGAATTACACCTGGTAATGTAAACGGGAAATGGGTTTTCGACCATCCCTTTTATATTATTATGAATGTGGCAGTGGGAGGAAATTATCTGGGTTTCCCCACGAACCAGACCCCATTTCCACAAACCATGTTTGTTGATTATGTAAAGGTGTACAAAGAAGCAGAATAAAAACATAATCAGTTAACGCTTACTAAACCATACCTGAAAAGTTGTGCATGGATTTGAAATTGAAAACATGCATAACATCAGAATAAATATCGACAGTGTCCCGGTTTATTTCGGATCAGATCTGGAGTTAAAACACCATCATTCATATGAAGAGATTCATCATCTTATCCGTTATTCCCTTGGTAATCATTTTAATGAGCAGCAATGTGATGAAGGATAAACTTAAAGTGAAAGTTTTTGAAACTTCTGCCAGTGGCAATAAACTCAGGCAAATTACTGAATTTCCCGGTGGGGGTAAAACTGTGCCTGTTACGTTGTTGCCGGGTAAAAAGTTTCAAACCATATCCGGGTTTGGTGGTTCGTTCAGCGAGTCGTCGGCATACCTGCTTACCAAATTGAGCAGGAAAAACCGCGACCTGATTTTGGATGCCTATTTCAGTTCCAATGGCGCCAGGTATTCGTTAACCCGAACCCAGATTAATTCAAGCGATTTTTCACTGGGTAATTACTCCTATGCTCCTGTAAAAGGCGATAAAGAATTAACACATTTCACAATTGATGAGGATAGGGATGATATCATTCCGATGATTAAAGATGCGATGTCGCGTTCGGAAGATGGATTTAAAATTATTGCTTCACCCTGGACAGCACCACCCTGGATGAAAGATAATGGAAATTGGGTAGGGGGCAAATTACTTCCCGAATACCGTGATTGCTGGGCTTTGTTCTTTTCAAAATATATCAGTGCCTATAAAAACGAAGGTATTGATATTTGGGCAGTAACCGTCGAAAATGAACCTCTGGGCAATGGTGGCAATTGGGAAAGCATGATTTTTACGCCCGAAGAAATGGTTGAATTTGTGCATAATCATCTGGGACCAAAATTCAAAGCCAATGGTCAGCAGGTGAAAATCCTGGCTTACGATCAAAACCGGGGCCAGGAACTGGAAGACTGGGCTAAGGTGATATACAAAGACGATGCCTCATCGGAATATTTCGATGGTTTTGCCATTCACTGGTATGGCAGCACTTTTGACTGGTTCCCTAAATCCCTTGTCTTTACGCATGACCAGGCACCCGAAAAGCATATCATACAAACTGAAGCCTGTATTGATGCAGAAGTGCCACACTGGCAGGATGATGCCTGGTATTGGTCAGAAGAAGCAACCGACTGGGGATACGACTGGGCTCCCGCCGAACAGAGAAAACTCCACCCTAAATATGTTCCGGTATACCGGTATGCCCGCGATATTATTGGTTGTATGAATAACTGGGTTGACGGATGGGTCGACTGGAATATGGTGTTAGATCGCCAGGGTGGGCCTAACTGGTTCAAAAACTGGTGTATTGCTCCTGTAATTGTCGATCCCGATAAGGATGAAGTTTACTTCACACCTTTGTATTATGCAATGGCGCATTTCAGCAAATACATCAGGCCTGGCGCCGTACGTATCGGGTTCGAAAACCCCGATCCTGCGCTGATGATCACGGCTGCTCAAAATCCTGATGGTACCATTGCAGTTGTAGTTCTGAATATGGGTACTTCATCAAAAAAGGTAAAACTCTCTTTGGATGACCGATCGGCAGAGGTTGCCATCAGTGCCAGGGCTATGCAAACTATTGTTGTTTCGCGTTAAGCTGTGGAAAAAATTATGCAAATGAATCTTTCGGTCAGCCGGGCAAAAAATAATCCACTTCAAAAACAGGAACTATAATGTATAAAAAAATGCTGTCCCTGCTTTTGGTTTTACCTTTTGCAGCCATTAGTCAGCCGAAAAACGATACTAAAATGACATACGTTCTTAAAAACCAGAACATTGAGGTTCAGATTGACTCACCACTGGCGAATTATAATTCATCCAGGTTCGACTGGACTGGTAAAATTGTATCCGTAAAGTACAAAAATATCTCAGTTTCGAGTGTCGAGAAATTAACAGGTCAGGATAATACTGATTCTGGCCAGGGATTTTACAATGAGTTCGGCATTGCTGTTGCCGTAGGTTATAACGAAACCAGCCCCGGCAATTGGTTTCATAAAATTGGAGTGGGCTTATTGAAAAAGGATAGTGGGGATTACCAGTTTTATAAACCATACGAAATTCAGCCGGCCAATTTTCAGGTTACCGAAAAGCCAGGCAAGGTCATCATCAGATGTAAGTCGCTGGAGGCAAATGGCTATTCGTACGAGCTGACCAAAGAAATTGAATTACTCGAAAGAGGTTTCAGGATCAGGTATCACCTGAAAAACACAGGCGAAAAAACGATTTCAACGGATGAATACAATCATAATTTTACTGCCATTAACCATGAAATGATTGGGGTAAACTACCGACTGAAATTTCCTTTCACAATGAAACCCGAACAGATTGAAGGAAATGTAAATCCCGAAGGGAAAGTTATCATCGGTTCGAACGAATTCTCATTCAACGGAACTCCTGAAAAACAATTCTTTTTCGGTAACCTAACAGGAGGACAAACTGTAGATGCATCCTGGGAATTAGTCAATTCCACCACCGGCATTGGAATTCGTGAAACAGGTAGTTTTAAAACAAATAAAATAAACCTGTGGGGATGGAAACAGGTGATCAGCCCCGAACTGTTTTTTAGCATAAATGTAGAACCCGGCAGGGAAATAGAGTGGTCGAGAACTTATTCCATTTTCGAAACAAAATGAGATCGGCCCAACAAGAGCAAAAGACTTTTTAGTAGAAAGCACTAAACTTTTAAATGATGGAAATGATACCTTT
>CALCJE010000372.1 GCA_937965665.1 uncultured Bacteroidales bacterium | reverse complement strand
TGCGATTTATTGTTCTTTGCCAGAACTTCATCGCGGTATGGGTTAATAATCAGTACCTGGTTATACCCGTACGATTCAGGTCCATTGTTACGCATTACCTTGGTATAGGCCCGAATGTAATAGGCGCCCGAAACCAGGTTTTCAGGAATATCGATGCAGCCTGAAACTGAATTGTCGCTGATCAGGTACTTATTTCCGGCTATCCTGTTTCCATCAGGTGTAATAATTTCGCAATACAGGATTTCACTTTCAACAGGGTTGCTTCCATCTTTGCCAGCCGAAAGACTTGCGAAAAATTTAACCTGTTCAGTGGTGATATAAACTGACCGGTCGGTTATGAGTACCACTTTTTCAATATTCTGAGCCGGTGAAATCAAAGGGCGTGTTGCAAAGCATGGCCATGCAAAGATCAGAAGTGCGAAAATGGAAATATGTCTTTTATGCATTTTTCAAATTAATTAGGCCAGAAATCGGGTTTAACGGTCGTTCCTCCCACGGTGGAAGTACAGTCGACACATTCATGGTCAATGGTCAGTAAATCATAGGTCGAAACCCAATGATCATCAATCCATATTGAACGTTGCGGAAGGTAGATCGGGTATTTGATCGGGTCAGTGCCCTGCAAGCCACCCCTGGGCAATTCGTCTATTACACAGTTGAATACAAATTCAATAGGCAGATCGGGTACATTTTTTACAAAAATCCTTTTCTGGCTAACAGTAGTAGCGCTGAAAAAACCAAGTACATCCTGTTCGGGATTAGTGACATCGTGAAGATTGCCTTTGATGGACATAGGTTGGCTTTCGTACAACCCGCCCTGCTCCTGGCTGTTAATGCGTATTTTTTCCCAGTATTGGAACGCTTCATCGCTCATGGTATACTGTCGTAACAGCAGGCTGTATCCATATACAAGCCGTGCTGATGACTGATTATCGACAAAGTTGAGCGCATATTTTTTGTACTTGTTTTCGGCCAGTTCAGTGGTTGAAATCATATAAACATCTCTCAGTTTCGAGGTTCGCCAGCACACCATTTTCGATGAATCCGGTGGTGTAGTGTGGCGCAGCCGGCCGTTATACCACCATTCAATGGGATATTTTGTATGGTATTCGTATGTTTCAACCACATCATACCTGAAATTTCTGCAGGAATAATTACCGGCATCCAGGTCAACATAAAACTGTATGCCTTCGGTAAATTCTACAGGCGATGAAGTAGGTAGTTTCTGAACTTCATAATAAACTGAATCAACAGGCGGACCTGCCTGTATCTGGTCGAAATCGGATACTATATGTGTGCCACCGGGAACTAAAATATCAACTTTAAAAGCATTGCCCGGAACGAGTTCACTTTTGGGTATATGCACATCATAATTTCCGTTCCACACATCGGTTGCCGGGTATTCGTTTCCTTTCGAATCAATCACTTTAACAGAGCAGCCTGTAACAGGGATTATATCAGGTTTGCTGATGGGTGATGACGTTCCGATATTGATGCGTTGAACATCGTCGCCACTGTTTACCTGCCCTGTAATCACGTATTTAACGGCATCTGAACTTTTAATTTCAGGGTCGAAACGCTGTATGCACGATGCCATTAAAAACAAGAGCATCGTGGCAATTAATATGAACCTATTCTGACACATAATTTCCAAGTTTAAACAACCAGGTTGCAGTAAAAATGGGTACACCAATTACGGAGTACTTATAACTTCGGATAAATCCATCCTCAACCTTGTAATACACCGAATATGGATTATCCCTTCCAAAAGCATTATACACGCTGAAAATAAAGCTGCTGTGCATAAACTTCTGTTTTCTCAGGTTTCCTTCGATGGTAACCGAGAAATCGGTCCTGATATAATCCGGGATCCGGTATGCATTTCGCGATGAATAATCGAGTACCGGCACGCCATTGTAGTAATATACTGATACCGGGTAGGTAACTGGCTTCCCGGTTTGGTAGGTAAAAATGGATGCCAGCGTTAACCTGCGGTTCGGATGGTAGCTAAGTACAACGTTGAGCGAATGAGGAATGTCATAATTTGCCGGGTATTCTTTACCATTGTTTATCTGGTCCCAGGAATGTTCACCATCCACCTTTATCAGCGAACGGGAATAGGTGTACGAAATCCAGCCCTCCAGTTTTCGTAAACTGCGTTTTACGTACAGCTCAATGCCATATGCCCGTTGGTCGCCCTGCAGTACCGATGTTTCCACATCCGGGGTATCGAGAAAATTGGCGCCGTCTTTAAATTCCGGGTAATTGGTGGTTTGTTTGTAAAACAGTTCTGCTGAGGTTTCTATTCCGAATTTGGCCAGCGTACGGAATACTCCAGCCGAATATTGATTGCTCTTTGAAGGTGCCAGGTGGTAATCAGCCAACTTCCACTGGGTGTTGGGTGCAATGGCTGTGGTTGTGCTGAGCAGGAACAAGTTCTGGTGCATCTGGTTGAAAGCCAGCTTTATGGAGCCTGCATCATCCGTTTTAAAATTCATTGATACCCTGACATCGGGTTCGTTATAGCGTTTAATCGCTTTGTTTTCGTCGAAGTACAGTGTATCCGTGATATTCCGCGGTTCCTTGGGCAGGCCGGGGGCATATTCGTATACTGTTTTAGGTCCCATGGGGGTAAACATGGTAAACCTGCCGCCCACTGTAAGGTTAAGCCAGGGTAAAACATCATACGAATCGGAGATGTATAATGAACTTTCGAGGGCCTTTTCGTTTCCAAGTTCTACCTTCTGACGAAGTGAATTTTCTCCATAGGGTTCCAGCGTGCCCCTGTCGAGCTTGTAAAGTACTGTT
The DNA here is from genome assembly GCA_937965665.1 of uncultured Bacteroidales bacterium. Lineage (GTDB taxonomy): Bacteria > Bacteroidota > Bacteroidia > Bacteroidales > UBA4417 > UBA4417. Next base: position 1,708 of record CALCJE010000372.1, on the reverse strand, counting down.
CCGATGCCATATTCGAGCGTGTTCTTTTCGCTGATGGCCTGGTTAAAATCTGCTCTTATTTCGTAATGCTCAATCTTATAATCGTGCGTATAAGCCTTGTTCGCATCCTGCTTATCGATGGTGGAAAAAGCATATTGCGATCCGATTACCGAAAACTCGCCCCGGATGGATTTTCCAAAGGTATGGCCTACCGTAGCTGATACGCCGTTGTTCGAATACTGGTATTCGTTAAGGTCAGATAATCTGAACTTGTCGTAGCTGTGATACCCGAACAGCGAAACCTGCGTTTTACGGATATCGTAATTTAACCCGCCTGATACATCATTAAACGAGGCATTGCTTTTGCTGATTACCGGGTCGTTTATTCTGCCCAGGATCCAGTCGGAATAGGAAGCTCTTGCGCTCAGCATATACGACAGCGTGTCTTTTTTAATCGGGCCTTCAACCACCAGGTTACCGGTTACCGGGTTTATGCCTCCGCGGGCCATAAAATGCTTGCGGTTTCCCTGCCTGGAAACAATGTTTAATACCGACGAAAGATGACCGCCATACTGGGCAGGGATAAAACCCTTGTAAATGGAAAAGTCTTTAATAATGTCGGCATTAAATGCAGGGAAAAACCCGAATAGGTGCGAGGTATTATAAATCGGGATCTTGTTCAGGTAAAATGCATTTTGGTCGGAGCCGCCGCCACGCACATTCAGACCGGCTGAACCTTCGCCAACACTAACAATACCGGGTAGGGTAGTGGATACTTTCAGTATATCGCGTTCGCCCATCAGCATGGGTAATTCCCTGATGGCTTTTATCGACATTTTATCGAGCCCGGGGTCTTTTGCCCTGATATTCATCTGGGGGTCGCCATACACAACAATTTCTTTCATCTGTATGACCGACTTTTTCAGGCTTACCGTGAATTCACCATCCGAAAAAACTTCAATCTGGTACTTTTTACTCTGGTAACCCATGTACTGGAATGTAGCATTATAAATGCCAGGCTTCAGGGTGAGGCTTACAAAGCCATCCATGTCGGAAGCGGCGCCTGCCTTTATTTCAGTGATATAAATGGTAGCACTAAAAATGGCTTCACCCGATTCCTCGTCCATAATCCTGCCTGTAATTTTGGCTTTTGTTCCCGTAATATGCCCGCCTTTGCGGCCAATTTTCAGGATTTGCAAAACATCGGCATTTCGCCCGGTTAAATATCGCTCTTCACTGGCGGTCAGAGCTTTTGCGACAGTATCAGGTTTGCTCTTTTTATCCTCGAAATCGTACGGTGGGAGGGCAGCCAGCAGCTTTTCGCCCGGCATTACCACCAGGTTTCCATGCCAGTCAGAAACCTCGAGCCCGCTTCCTTTTAAGGCCTGCTCAACTGCTGTTTTTGCGGTAACATTATCGAGGTTTACTTCAACCTGCAGTTTTTTCACCCATTTTTCCTGGAAAAAGACCTGCACCGAAGTTTCTTTCTGAACCAGGCTGCTGAATTGCACAAACGACATGCCTTTTACATGAAATGAGGCCATTTTTTGTGATTGCTGAGCAATTGATGATACTGTAAAAAGTAGGAACAAAATCCCTGTTAGCAAACGTTTCATGTACCAAGTAGTGTATTGCAATAGTTAATAAGTTCTGTCATACGCCTTTCTTCGTCTTTTTGTACCGTTAATTTATTTTTCCTGATATATTTAAATATCTATTCATGGTTTTC
>CALCJE010000371.1 GCA_937965665.1 uncultured Bacteroidales bacterium | reverse complement strand
GCAATTTCCTGTTCGGCTACACCCTTGTTTTTACTGAATTTTTCAAGTTTTTCGATGTCCTCATATGCGTAAAACGCAAGACAGATCCCTTCGCCATCGTCGCGGCCCGAGCGACCGGTTTCCTGATAATAACCTTCGAGGCTTTTGGGCATGTCGTAATGGATCACAAACCTTACATCCGGTTTATCGATACCCATACCGAATGCAATGGTAGCCACAATTACATCCACTTCTTCCATCAGGAATTTATCCTGGTTCTCGACCCTTACCGCCGAATCGAGCCCGGCGTGGTAGGGCAGGGCTTTAATACCATTTACCACAAGTGTTTCAGCAAGTTCTTCAACCTGCCTGCGGCTCAGGCAATAGATAACGCCCGATTTGCCGGTATGCATTTTTATAAACCGGATAACCTCCTTATTAACATCGTCGTTTTTCTGACGCACTTCGTAATAAAGATTGGAACGGTTAAACGACGATTTATACAGCGCCGCTTCCTGCATGTCCAGGCTTTTCAAAATATCCTGCTGAACTTTGGGTGTTGCCGTGGCTGTAAGCGCCAGCACAGGAACATCCTGGCCAATGGCATCTATAATGGGCCTCAGCCTTCGGTATTCAGGTCTGAAATCGTGCCCCCATTCCGAAATACAATGTGCTTCATCAATGGCATAAAATGATATTTTGATGTCCCTGAAAAAGGCAATATTTTCCTCTTTGGTCAGCGATTCCGGGGCAACATACAGCAGTTTGGTAACACCCTTGGTTAAATCATTTTTTACCTGGATGATCTCGTTTTTCGAAAGTGATGAATTTAGCACATGCGCAATGCCAATATCGGCACCAAACTGGCGCATGGCATCAACCTGGTTTTTCATCAGCGAGATGAGGGGCGAAATTACTATGGCCGTGCCTGGCAATATCATGGCAGGCAACTGGTAGCACATCGATTTGCCACCACCGGTCGGCATGATAACAAAGGTATCGTTGCCGGCAAGTAAATTTCGGATTATAGGTTCCTGGTTACCTTTAAAACTCTCAAATCCAAATATTTTTTTGAGAACGTTCTGTAAAGGATAATCCTTATATTCTTCATTCTTTTTCATTCCACGAGCATTATTCTTCTATTCGTATCCTTTTCCGGTTGTTAATGTTCCTGTTTTTCAATTCCTTGACATGCCAAACAAAACACCACAGGCAGGTAAAATGTTAACGCTGTATGCAGCTTAATGTTTTATAGGAATTGTAAGTTCAAAAACAGTTTTTTATGGTTCTTCGCTGCCGTAACTGCTGACAGCATGTCAGGTTATTCGCGATTGCCATTGTGTTACGTAAAGTTAATACAACTTTATGGTTTATCTTTCAAAAAAACTTTTAAAATGGGCAGTATTTTTTTTACTGTCAACATAACATGTTCATTGTTAAGCTAATAAACATGCGATTGAAGACCTGAAACATGTAAAAAAACAATTTTATATGTTTTTATCCCGAATCTGGCCCAGGATTTATTTGCATAAATCCTGATGATAATTGACAGGTATCAACTTTTCAGGTAGTTGGCTCAAAAAGGGTGCAAAATTAGAATTAATATTAAAACAACAAACATTATATTTTTTTTATTTTTTGTGAAAAAAACTTTCCTGTTGAATGAATAATTTCGCTTTAACAACTTAGTATTGTGATTATAAATAAATTTGGATATATCTTGGCTGGCAGCCCTGTTTTACCTTTACGTCACAGCATCAACACACGAAGACTCTTTCAGCATTTCTTGCTATCTTTGCAGTCGGAAACATCGTTGTAAATTCTGGAATTGCCAGGCGTAATTAATTGCATTTTTGGTCGGCCTCAAGGGCTCATCTTTTTATGAAAGCGTCTGCCGGCAATTTCAGCTGTGATTCGCAAAGCTGCAACCAGATTTAAAATAAATGAAGGCCTGGAATTGAAAAATGTAGTGTTAGCAAAAGCAGTAGTCTGGGCTTTCAAATGACTTGTCAGCCAGAATTCCAGCCGAAATACATGCTACCCGGGTACCCATACTCACATGCTGGCTCCCGGATTTAACTGGAAAATTACTGATGACGGGCTGGAAATTACAATTCAGGAGAAAGGGAACTAATATATAGGAGCACCTATTCAGATGTCCTTGTTTAATAGCGCAGCAGCCGGTTTCCAGAACCAGCAGAAGTAAAGTCGATAGAAATGAAATAAATTCTAAGTACATCAAAAAATATTACATAACAGAGTAAAACTGCAAATATGGGCGACAAGGTTGATCAGTTTAATGCATACCGGAGCAAAATGAACGACAGGATTCTGTCAGTTGATAATAAGGTTGTAAAACGAATCTTTAATGTTGATACCAACGCATATACTGAGGGCGCATTGCCGGTTAAAACCAAGGAGTTAATGGGCCTGGTAGCTTCGCTGGTATTGAGGTGCGACGACTGTATAAAATATCACTTGCTGAAATGCAGGGAAAACGGTGTTACCGAAGAAGAACTTTTTGAAGTGCTGGGTATTGCTACCCTGGTAGGTGGAACCATCGTTGTGCCACATATGCGGAGGGCCGTGGAGTTTTGGGACGATATGCAGGATTAATCATGAACTATTGCCGATTACACAATGTTGCGGCGATTTCGTGATGATTGAAAAGCCTGACCTGTTAAATAAAAGTAAAGTAAAGCAGGACTGAAAAGATGGTATAAATGCCTTCTTCGCAACCGGATATCAAGTCATTTATACCTAAACACAATGCTGGCATGGCTTTTGAGCCTGGCTGAAACCTATGAATATTATGTTAAAGTCGAAAAGTGGATTCC
>CALCJE010000370.1 GCA_937965665.1 uncultured Bacteroidales bacterium | reverse complement strand
GACCACCGAGATCTACACTCTTTCCCTACACGACGCTCTTCCGATCTTACTTTAATATACCGAACAGTGGTTTCGGGAAAACTTATCCTTACTTCTTTCACTTCTTTCACATCTGCCGGGCTTATTTCGAAATTCAATGTTCCGAGGGTTGTCCAGGTAATTCCATCCACTGATGCTTCATACTTTACAGTGGCAGGCAGCAAAACCCACGAGGACGGGTTGTTCGGGAAGTTTATGCTCAGCGAGTGGATCAGGGTTGGCTTTAGCAAGTCGACCGAAAACTCCATATCCGTGCCTTCGTAGCCCTGCCATCCTTTACGGTACGAATCGGAGCCGGATAATCCATCCGTCATGGCCTGATTTCCGGTGCCCGGGTATTTGAACGAATACGGTTTGATAAGGGTTACCGGTTTGCCCGATGCTTTGTTTACCGAGACCGGGCATTCACTGATGTTGCCGGCGATTTTTCCATCTTTGAACAGCGCTGCCTTTACCGTGGCCGAAGCAGGCAATTCGAAAGGAGAGGTGTATAACGTTGAATTAATATCGGGGTTATTCCCGTCCAGCGTATACCTTATTTCCAGGCCTTTCATTTCGCTGGTAAGCACCACCAGGTTCCGGTAATCCTGGTTAGTTGTGGTGATATCGACATTAAAACAACCTTTGCCGTAGTTTACCTTCATGAGGCTGAGCCTGGCAAACTGGTTGTCCATACGATCCAGAAAATCGTCGTAGTTACGGCGTTCCTGGGGCGACCAGGCTACTTCGGCCAGGGCTATGGCGCGGGGAAATACCATATACTCGGCCTTTTCGGGTGTTTTAATATATTCTGTCCAGAGGTTACCCTGCACACCCAATATGTGCCGGGCCTGGTCGGGAGTAAGCACAGGAGGGACAGGATTGTAAGAGTAAACGGTTTTCAGGGTCAGAAAACCAACAGCATCTTCGGGCTTGGTATCCGGGTCACCCTGGTAATAATCGAAATAGCAGTAATCAACAGGTGTCATTACAGCATCGTGGCCCTGTGCCGCGGCATCAATGGCAGCCTGTATTCCGCGCCATGCCATCACAGTAGCTTCGGGGGCCAGCCCTCCTTCCAGTATTTCGTCCCATCCCAGCAGACGCCTGTTTTTCGAAACCAGGAATTTTTCGATGCGTTTTATAAAATAGCTCTGCAGTTCCATCTCGTCCTTTAAACCTTCGGCTTTTATACGCGCCTGGCAGCGCGGGCATGCCTTCCAGCGAACCTTGGGTGCTTCATCGCCACCGATATGGATATATCTGGAAGGGAAAATATCCATGATTTCGGTAAGCACATCCTGCATGAAAGTGAAAACCGAATCGTTTCCGGCACAGAGAATATCGTCGGATACGCCCCAATGTTTCCGTACTTCGAATGGTCCCCCGGTGCAGGATAGGGTGGGGTAGGCGGTAAGAGCCGCCACAGAATGCCCCGGCATTTCAATTTCGGGAATAACTGTAACAAACCTGGCGGCTGCATAAGCTACAATTTCGCGGGCCTGCTCCTGGGTATAAAATCCACCATAGGCCACGGAGTCGGCAAGGTCGGTTTTGCCAATTTGCGTGCCTTTGCGTATGGAGCCTACATGGGTAAGCCCGGGGTATTTTTTTATTTCGATGCGCCAGCCCTGGTCGTCGGTTAAATGCCAGTGAAAAGTATTGAGTTTGTACATGGCCATCAGGTCGATGTACTTTTTGATAAACTCAACGGTAAACATGTGCCGGCTAACGTCGAGGTGCATGCCGCGGTAGCCGAAACGTGGTTTATCCTTGATGCTTACCGCAGGAATGCTGTAGGTTTTTACTATGGTTGAATGACTTTCAATATCAGGTGGCAGCAACTGAAGCAGGGTTTGAAACCCGTAAAAAAAGCCATTGGCCGATACTGCTTTTACAAAAATATTTGTTTCGGTAACATCAATCGTGTATCCTTCGTTACCAAGCGATGGATCCGCGCCCAGTGTAGTAAAAACAATGGTGTTGTTTTTGGGGAAGGCTGCATTGTAGTTTCCCATGCCCATAGTAATTGCTGCAGCTGATTTGATTTTTTCGGCCAGCAGTTCCGCAATCTGCAGTGTCCCATTAGTTTCGTCAGTAAGAATGCGAGTGCCTGTTTTTATTACAAACACACCCTTACCCTCTGTAAGTTGCATGGGAACCGGTACAATATTTATTTTACCGGCAAAAAGATTTGCGGTTGTAAGTACCAGCATCAGGCTGAGCCACGAAATTTTAGAAATTACCCTCATGTTGCAGGATTTTTAATGTGTTCCGGAATTAGCACCGAAAATAAGGAATAGCCAGGTTAACTGGTACAAATTAACAAAAAAAACGGTCATTTATTTTTATCAATTCTGCTGCAATAAAAACCAGGCCAACCGGCCACAGAAATAGGGCAGGAACAAAACTTCGTCTTTTCCAGCAATATCCAATTTCATTATAATATCTGTTTGCGCGTCGTTGCCCAGCATGAAAACATGTGTACTGAATGCAACAAAACCATTCTTTTTGTAAAAGCTGATTGCCCTGGGGTTTTCTTCCCACACTCCCAGCCACACATAGCGGGCTTTTATTTGCCGTGCAAGCAGAAATGCTTTTTCGTAAAGCAACTGTCCGACGGCTTTGCCGTGGTACTGCTGCAACACATATATTCTTTCAATTTCGAGCGCATTTTCATCGTGCAGTTCGGTTTGCGAGGCACCGGTATTGATTTTTAGATAACCGATTACCTGATTGTGAAGCCTGGCAAAATAAAACTCAGTGTTTTTGTCATTCAGTTCGGCCGTAAGTTTTTCAACCGAAAATGCCCCGGCCAGGTACTTCTGCATATCTTCACTGCTGTTGGCTGCTGAAAATGTTTCCGAAAAAGTCTGCCGGCTTATGGTTTGCAAAAGTTTAATTTCAGCCGGCGTTACCCTGGTTATTTCAATATTTTCCATTTTGCTGTTTTTTTAACCAAGCCTTTGTGCTGAATACCAGCCATCTGCATTCATTTAACCCGATTTTCTTTATTGTTGAAGTTTATAATTCTAAAAAACTCTCTGTCGAATATGGAGAAGTATTTTTCGGCACTATATTTTTCAAATTCGGGAATAAAAAATCCTATTGTTTTCCGTTCTCTCTCATTATAAGAGCGTAAATAGTCCATTTTTTGTTTTGCTTCGCTTGTTATGGTGAATTGAACACTTGGTTCAGGCATACCACTTACTCCATATATTTTTTTTGCATTATCCCACTCATCGCCCGGAAATCCCCAGCTTTTCATTCTTTCCGAATGACGTTTCATAATACTATTTGTCATGTGGTTAGTATACACACTTTGATAGATATACTCAGGACTGATACGATTTTCCTGAGCTAAATCAATCACCATCTGACTGATTAAAACATGTTCGGGATGACCATATCCGCCAATTTCATTATCAAGCGTAAAAATTACGGTTGGCTTAAAGTGGTTTATGAGTTTTAAATATTCGTTTTCAATTAATTTTTTATTAAAAATGATATTGAAGCTATCTTTTGGGAAAGCGTAATAACTTTTACGGTCTTCTTCCTTGTCGTTCCTGATTTGCTCGGGTTTTAATGCTACAAACATTACAGTATCAAGGATGTCTCTGCAAGCTTCTATTTGTGCAGCATTCCGTTCAGGTGTTTTCGAAAAACTTGCAATTGCAATTTTCCATCCGTTTTTATGAAGCAAGGAAATTGTCCCCGACATAGAACACATGTCATCGTCATGAGCAACTACCAGCATAGCCCGTTTGTTGGTTACTGTTTGTAAAATAGTATCAGCCGGGTAAGTTTCAGTTGCTGCAAATTGTTTCAGGTTTTCGATATTGCGGCATGAACTTGTGGATAATGCCAGTAAAATCAATAAGAATTGCAGATTTTTTCGTGCCATTTTCAACGTTATAAGGTTTTGTTTTTTTTCTGTCGTCAGCCGGAAACCCCGGAGCCCTGAGGCCAGGGCCGGTGCGGTTTTATTGTGTTTCTTAAATGCCGTTAAGTATAAATATAAAGTTATTAACCGTTATTGTATACCCATTACCGCATTTATAACGAAACCGGATTTGGGTTGTTGTTTAGCCGCAATAATTATGTTTAAAATTTTTTATCTGTGCCGCAGTATACTGATAGCTGGGTTGTACAACGGCTACGATTGTTGGGCGCAGTTTTTTTAGAATTTATATCCTACTGTGATACCTGCTCCTGGTACTGGATCCCCATCAAAACTCATATGATTTGTGTCAGTATTATCATCATAAGTTTTTGAGTATGCTAAATAAATTCCACCTGAAAATCTAAAATACCAGTGCTCTTTATTTATGAAAGTGTAGTTCGCATTTGGGTAAATAATTATATCAACAAAACTTTCATTGTGCTCATCAGCAAAAAAAGGATTCTCATTAAATCCGGATAACTCAACTCCTAAACCAAATCTTTTAAAATTATAATTAAGTCCGGTGTGTATTATGATTGTTGAGGCATTCCAACCAGGAGCTAATAAACCAAGTCCGAAAGATGGAGTCAAAAAATGATTCCCATTTTTGGATATTGAAATGTCATACGCAGCATTTAGGGTTAAACCTAAGAAATTGGCGCCACCTATTTGAGCTTCAATTTTAGCCTGTCCGTTTGAAGTTAATGTTCCAAATAAGAATATGAATGAAATTGTCAGCTTTAGAATAGTCAAATGATTTTTCATTTATAATTATATTGTCAAAATGTAACGGTTTTATGCACACAAAATTGCTGCTAACTCATAAATAGCATCAAGTCTATCCTACTTTTCCTCCCCAAATATACCTTTTTTCAATATTTCCTATTACGGCTTTAACCTGTAAATATGCCCAAGACTGGCGCTGATGCTGCAGCCAGGCATAATTTGTAAGGATCAGTATTTCTCTCTTGCTTGCGCACGCGCTTAAAGCGCGCGCGAGCCTAGGTGCAACATGGCTTCATGTTGAGTCACGTTCCTCGACCACACGAATCCTTAGTTATTAGCGGTTGTTGTTCTTATCTTTCAAATGTAAAATTTAATCCTATATTGAGAAAATCATAAGTATCAATCCTGTCATATTTAACCCCAACACTTATCAGATTTTTATATATGAATCCTTGCATTTTTGCTGACCATGTCCAATAATCAA
>CALCJE010000369.1 GCA_937965665.1 uncultured Bacteroidales bacterium | reverse complement strand
ATGCCTGCAACAACGTGGCCGATGAAAAGGTAATTACCTACACCTGGACCGAAGACCTCGTTAAGCCCGTGATTTCGACTACCGCTACCAGCCATGACCTTGGATGTAACCCAACCGTGGTTGCCCCGGTATTTACCTTAACCGAAGCATGCAGCCCAGGAACAATCAATGTGGTTGATGGCGGCGTTCTGGGAACAGGCTGTGCCAAATCGCAAACATGGACAGCCACCTTCACCGATGCCTGCAACAACGTGGCCGATGAAAAGGTAATTACCTACACCTGGACCGAAGACCTCGTTAAGCCCGTGATTTCGACCACCGCTACCAGCCATGACCTTGGATGTAACCCGACAGTAACAGCACCAAAATTCACTGGACTTGATAACTGTATTGGTGTTTTTGAACCTTTTGTAACAACAACGGGGCCTAACAGATACAAATGTCCTTGTGAAATTTATACACAGACCTGGACTGCTAACTATACCGACGTCTGCGGCAAATCAGCAATACCTGTAAGCATCACATATACCTGGACAGTTGATATTACACCTCCGGATATTACCACGCCTGTTGGTGCTCTCGACGTTACCCTTCAAGTATATAGTACAGCAGGAATTGCTGCTGCACTTGCATTAGCGCCTACAGCCACCGATAACTGTACTACTCCAACTATACACTTGATTAGCGATAAAACAGTTACTAATCAAAACGGTACATATGTCCGAACCCGTGTATGGAATTTCACTGATATTTGCGGTAATACAAGCGGTGAGTTCACTCAAATAATACAGGTAATGCAGGATAATGGTGGTGTATGTACTGCCACTGGAAATATTTCGTACCAGGTATGGAACGATATCGGAAGTTCATATTCGATTAGCAGCCTTACCGGAAATATCAATTACCCTGACAATCCTTCATCTTCTGCACTGATCACTTCCATGGAGGCACCACCCACACAGGCTACTGCCTTTGGCTCAAGAATTGCCGGGTATATCTGTGCTCCTGCAACTGGTAACTATACCTTCTGGATTGCATCCGATAATGAAGGTGAATTGTGGCTTAGTACCGACGATCAACCGGCTAATAAAGTAAGAATCGCCTACCATAATGGTAATACTACATCCCGGCAATGGAATAAATATCCTTCTCAAAAATCTGTTGCTATTATCCTGGTTCAGGGACAAAAATATTACATTGAATCTCTTATGAAACAGGTTTGGGGAGGCAGTTGCCAGGTTGTAGGTTGGCTGAAGCCAGGTCAGACTGGTACGGTGCCGTCGGAAGTTATCCCGGGATCTGTTCTATCACCTTTAGGGTCATATATTCCTCCCGTACTGGTAAGTTCAGTTACTTTACCACAAACTTCAGCTGTAAACGTTGGTTCAACAATATTAATTCCGGCAACTGTTCTACCAGCTAACGCTGCTAATCCGGTGCTTAACTGGACAACCAGTGACCCGACAATTGCAACAGTGAACAGCAGCGGACTGGTTACAGGTATGGCTGCCGGAACTGCTACCATTACGGCAACTTCAACAGATGGCAGCAATAAATCAGGTACTTGTATGGTAACTGTAAATTCAGTCCCAACGGTTTGCTCTGCCTCCGGGAATATTTCGTACCAGGTATGGAACGATATCGGAAGTTCATATTCGATTAGCAGCCTTACCGGAAATATCAATTACCCTGACAATCCTTCATCTTCTGCACTGATCACTTCCATGGAGGCACCACCCACACAGGCTACTGCCTTTGGCTCAAGAATTGCCGGCTATATCTGTGCACCTGCAACTGGTGGTTATACCTTCTGGGTAGCTTCGGATAATGAAGGTGAATTGTGGCTCAGTACAAATGATCAGCCAGCGAACAAGCAAAGAATCGCTTACCACAACGGCTATACTGCATCCAGAGAATGGAATAAATATGCGACCCAAAAATCAGTTGTCATTAACCTGGTTCAGGGCCAGAGATACTACATTGAGGCACTGATGAAGCAGGTTTGGGGAGGCAGTTGCCAGGTTGTAGGTTGGCTGAAGCCAGGTCAGACTGGTACGGTGCCGTCGGAAGTTATCCCGGGATCTGTTTTATCACCTATGGTACAAAACGTCAAAATAGCTGAAATAAATTCCGAATCCCCGGCAATATCACAAAAAGCTGCTTCGAAATTCAGGCTAACTGCAGCACCCAATCCATTCAATGATCAAACAAAAATCAGCTTCAGGTTGAATGAAGGTGCTAATGTATCATTAGAAATCTATACAATGATGGGAAAGAAGATAGCTACATTGTTTGAAGGATTTGCAGAGGAAGGCCTTGATTATTCGTTCTTCTTTAAACCAGATGGTTACCATGGAACGCAAACTTTCATGTATGTTCTCAGAACACCTGATCGTATTTTCAGCGAACGGATTATTCTCCAAAGATAAAGATGATGTTCTCAATAATCAAAAGAGGCTGCCTGATAAGGCAGCCTCTTTATTAAAAAGGGATTTGCTTTTAAAATTTAATGCTGTGTTTATTTTCCTTCCCAAACTCTGTATCCCCAGGCTTCGAGTGAAAAACACGAGGTTTCACCTATAATCACAGGCATTTCAGTTATCAAATCGTTGTATTTCCCTTGGTATCCTTCGCCTGTAAATCGAAAACTCACCTGTTCAGCACTCAGATTCAATGCCACCATAACTCTTGAACCTGAGGTTTCACGCTTGTAGCAAATCACTCGATCATCCTTGTCAGTGATTAGTAGACGAAAATCCGACTTTGGCTGCAGGCTTCGCAATGCACGATTATGCATTCGCAGATGCGCCAGTTTCCGGTACAGCAAAGCCATTTTATCTTCTTTCCATTCAATGCAATCTTTATCAAAAAATGAGAGCCTGCGGTAGTTTCCGGCTTCCATGCCTGAGTAAATAAGCGGCATACCCGGCAGTGTGAAAATAAGCACAGCAAAAGCTTCGAGCGCAAAATGCAGGCGCTCGATCTCCGATCCGTTCCACGAATTTTCGTCGTGGTTGCTGATAAACATCAGGTTGTCGGAACCCGCCGGGAAATCAGTGATCTCGGAAGGTATCCGCCAGCGTATTTCGTTGGCAGTGTATTTGCCGGCAGCTATATCATTCCAAACATGCATCAGGTTCCAGTTATAAAGCACATCGAATGCTTCCTCAGTTAAATCGCGCTGCTCGGCTTCAGCAAGCATGAAAACATGTTTTACAGTTTCCAGTTCCTTACGCGCCTGGTTCCAGAAATCAGTCGGCACAAGCATAGCCATATCGCAACGAAAGCCATCGATGCCTGTTTTCTGAAGCCAGAACTTCATAGCATCAATCATGGCTAACCGCAGTTCGGGGTTGGTATAATCAAGGCCAACTACATCCTCCCACTCTGGGAAAGGCGGAAAAATCTCGCCTGCTTCATTACGGCGGTAAAATGCAGGAAACTCATCAATCCAATGGTGGTCCCAGGCAGTATGGTTAGCCACCCAATCGAGGATAACATACATTCCCAGGGCATGGATTTCGTTTACCATTTCGATAAACTCTTCCATGGTTCCGTACAATGGATCGAGTTCGCAGTAATTCCGGATGGAGTAGTAACTTCCCAGCGATCCTTTGCGGTTTTTGATACCAATGGGCTGCAGCGGCATAAACCATAATATGCCTGCACCCAGCTCTTTTAAACGCGGCAGGTGCTGCCTGAATTCACTGATAGTGCCACCCGGGGTATATTGTCTGAGGTTAACTTCGTACACAACCTGGTTGCGTGCCCATTCGGGGAAAATATATTTTTGACTCACGTTTGCTTTGAGTTAAATTGTAAGAAATAAATTTTGAGCATTTGTATGAGGCCTCGGTTTATTATCAAGGCTAGCATACCGGCACTGAGCACTGAGCACGCTGCACTAAGCACTCATTTTACAAATGAAATATCTCACCCGCTGTATCAAAATCGATATAAAAATCAGCCAGGGGCTTGAGTGACTGAACTGCTTTATGCTCCTGTTTCAGAATTTCGACCCTGAATTGGTCCAGCACCTCCTTGTGGGTGTATTTCTGTTCGTCCCAGGTATCTTCGTAGGTAAGTTCAATAAAAACACGCAAATCGCTCTGGTTAATTTTAATGGAATATAACCCGGCAATAATAAGTACATCAATGCCATCGAAATCGGTATGCAGCTGGTCCACCCGCTGTGTAAACAGGTCAACCACCGGCATAATTGATTTTTTATTCATCCTGAAATCATCAATATTGCTGTTCACCAGGTTCCAGTTGTATTCGTCGTACCCAATGTTTTCAAGGCCATGCTTTTCGCGCCATTCATTGCGTTCCCTGGGTTCAACAAAGTAGTAATTGTCGAGCAGCAGCACTTTTACCTGTTTTCCAGATTCAATAAGCAACCTTCCCAGTTCGTGGGCAATTTCGCATTTTCCGGTGCCAACTTCGCCCGAAATACTGACAATAAACTTGGGTTTTATATCGCGCATCACCCTGTCGAACAAGGTTTTTGCAGCATTGGTATGTTTCTTTTCAATAATAACTACGTCGTTGAGCATACTATTTTTTCACCTTTAACTAAGTACATTCATTTTTAAGTTCGACTAACAAGCTTACCTTTGCAGCTTACAGGAACTGCTGCAAAATTACAATGAAAAATCCGATTAATATTCAAATAATCCTGCCATATATATATTGCAAATCGAACTGTTTTGTTGAAGCATCGGGTGAAATAGAAAGCATTTCCGAATCCACCAAAACAGGAAGATATCCCGGCTGCAACCATCCGGAGTTCCGATAACCATCCTCTTATTTAATGAAAATATCCAAAAATACAACGCTTCTCTTTCGCCTGGTACTTATTCCCGGATTAATTTTAATCGTGCTGGTATCACTTATAAAAGCACCAGCATGGCTGAGTTCAATTAAAACCGGCCACCCGAAAGCACCGCCTGCCGTGGCCTCCTTTGGCATCCTGATGCCAAGCGGATATTCAGTTCACGGCATTGACGTTTCGAAACACCAGGGGGATATCGACTGGAAACGGGTAAGTCGTATGGAAAAGAATAATATCCGGATTTCATTTGCCTTTATAAAAGCTACTGAAGGAATTACGAGGCAGGATGACCAGTTTGATAAAAACTGGGAGCAGTCGGCCAGGAACGGGTTGATGCGTGGTGCATACCATTTCTATTATCCTTCGCGCGATGCCGGAAAACAGGCGGACAATTTCATAAAAATGGTAAAACTCAGCAGCGGCGATCTGCCGCCTGTGGTTGATATTGAATACAGCAATGGCAAATCAAAAAAGAACATCATCGACGGGCTTAATGTATTTCTCAAAAAACTGGAGAAAAAATATGGAACAAAGCCGATTATCTATACCAATATTAATTTTTACAGTACCTATCTTGATGGTAGTTTCGATTCATATCCTTTATGGATAGCAGGGTATTTCGACCACGACAGGTTTTATAATGAGTTTAAAACGCCCTGGCATTTCTGGCAGCACAGTGAAAAAGGCAAAGTCGATGGAATTCGGGGTAACGTGGATTTCAACGTTTTTAACGGGGATATTGAAAAGCTCAAAAGTATGTGTATTGAATAGGGACGGAATGCGAACAACCAGGAATTTCATAAAAAAAGGGAGCCGCAGCTCCCTTTTCAGTTTTTATTTACTTTATTGAATTAACGGGGATCAACAACCACATCTTTTACTTCGTCGAGCGTAACAACGCCACCGTTGTTTCCAAAACTATTCAGCACGTAGTTAATAACAGCAACAGCTTCTTCTTTAGAGGCAAGTTGCGGAGGCATGGGTGCAGGATATTTAACGGTTTTGTTACCAACTTTAACCGAACCATTCAGCACCTGGGTAACAGCAAGAACTTTCTGTTCCAGGAGGAATTTTGAACCCACGAGGTTTGGAAATACATTGGGAACACCTTGTCCGTTGGCCTGGTGACAGGTAATACATTTTCCGGGTGTTTCGTAAATCTTTTTACCCAATTCCATTTGCTCAGCCGTAGGAACAGCAGGAGTTGCCACTTGTTCTTTAACAGCAGTGCTGTCAGCTTTTGCCTGGTCGCCGGTTTTGCCGCCGCCACAGGAGGTCATTAAGGCAAGCCCGAAGAACCCTGCCATTGTTAAAGCAATAAATTTTCTGGTTTTCATAGTTTGTTTGTTTATTTGATTGTAAAATTATTGATTAATGTGATAAAGTATTCTCTTTTGCAAAAGTTTTTATTGCTGCGGATGGCAACAAGAATGTGCCTTTTCAACTACAGGCGTAAGTGCTTCGGCTTTGGGGCTGATGTATGGAATACCCAGCGATAATCCTCGCAGGATGAAAAGCACTCCCAATAAAACAATCACATAAGGGGATAGTTTATGGATAAATATGCGCAACTTCAGGCTTATCATGCTGCCAGCAAGTGAAACTGCAAGCATTACAGGTATGGTTCCGGCACCAAACAGTGCCATATACAACATCCCGGTAACCACATCGCCGGTATTTATAGCCCCGGCCACAGCAACATATACAAGTCCGCAGGGAAGTATCCCGTTGAGCAAACCAATACCCAGCAGCGAAAAAGCACCTCCGTTGCGGAATAATTTCCGAAAACCTGATAACAGTTTCGATGAATAATTTTCGAAAATATGGTTCACGGAAGGCACCTTGCTAAACAACAATGGAATAAGCACAATAGCAATCATTAAACTGCCGATTACAACCGAAGCCCACAGCTGGAACCCGGCCATATGCAATCCTTTACCTAACAACCCGAAAATACCACCTAAAATCATATAGGTAACCAGGCGCCCTGCATTATACACCAACCCGCTGGCGACCCGTGTAAACCAGTTATCGGTACGCAGCGGCAGCGCCAGTGCAATAGGCCCGCACATACCGGCACAATGCGCACTTCCAACCAATCCAACTATAAATGCAGTCCAGAGAAACATATTTCTTTTGATAGATTTGGAGTTAAACGATTTGATTTTGAAGAGAACTACCCTCAACTTCTTACTTCTTACTTCTTACTTCTTACTTCTTACTTCTTACTTCTTACTTCT
>CALCJE010000368.1 GCA_937965665.1 uncultured Bacteroidales bacterium | reverse complement strand
GACCACCGAGATCTACACTCTTTCCCTACACGACGCTCTTCCGATCTCCGGCATCTATTTTATTCCCGAACTGATTGACCAGTGGAAAGCAAGCCAGCAGAACAGCGAGTATATTAATTTCGATAAGGTTGAAACATACAGAAACTTCGGTGGATTGCGCAACGAGGAAGACTTCCTGGTTACCGAAACCGGTTGCGAACTGCTCGGAAAGCCAAAACCCAAACGCATTGAAGATGTAGAAGCTGAGTGGGCAAAAGGTATGTAAAACCACCCATATTTTTGCTCATTTAATCCGCAGGCTTTACAGGTCGAGTATCTTTTGTAAAGTCTGCGGATTTCTTGTTGTAGCCGGAATGCCAGTATATTTTTCGATAAATGCATTCGGGAATCCATAGGCGCCTTTATGCAAATGCGAAAGCGAAATAAAATCACGGCTGTTGTGGTAAATTATTTCCACATCGCTATTTTTCGAAAACAACGGCAGGCTGGGGTTGCCAATAAATGCATTTTTTAGGAATGAGATATATAATTTTTGTTCCCCTACCCTTTCGGAATGTTTATTTTCCAGCGCTTTAAGTATTGATTCAATTTCATCCCTGCTTCGCAGGATTACCTCGGTGTGAAAACCGAAATTTTCGACAATCAGCCGTTCAACCTGGTTTATCAGTTCGGATTCGGAGGATCCGCTTCTGCTGAAAAGCACATTGCCGCTTTGTATATAAGTTTTCACCCCGGTAAAGCCTGCGCGCATAAAAGCTTCGCGCAATGCTTCCATTTTTATAATTTTCTGCCCCGATACATTTATCCCACGAAGGAATGCAACATAAAACTCCATAATTAACAAGCCTGAAATAAACAGAAAATAAAACGGGAAAACGCCATAAATGTTGCTGCCCGGCTCACATTGTGGCCAGGCAGCAGTATTATTCAGTAATAGAACGCTTTGTCAGATCATTTTAACGGACAGCAACTTTATGGGTTTCAGTAAACCCGGGAAAACTGATATTTACCAGGTACACGCCGGTAGAGAACGGGCACGACACCTTTTGCAATCCCGAGCCATCCAAAGTAAAGGTTTCGATCACCCGGCCCTGCAGATCGATGATAGTTGCGGAACCCTTCTTTCCTTTTAGCGGTTCATATTGCAGGTTCAGTTCCCTGTTGAAAGCAAATACGCGGCAAGCGGAAGTTTGCTTAATATTTTCCGGCATTCCGGCTGTTATTCCGATAAACTTTATTTTAAAACGTTGCGGATCGTCCGATGCCAGGTAGGAGAATGAATATTCGGAAGTAGTACGAAGCGATACCTGGTTGCCTGTTTTGGTATCGAGCAGGTAAATTCCCATATCGGGATATTGAATAAAGCTTTCGACACCTGATATCTGAAATACAGCCGTGGCATCGGTGCCAAATTTAAAGCCCAAATCAACGGACTTATCAATTCCCGAAAAGGGGAATGAATTGATGGAATATTTTGTACCGGATACGTCAACCGTATAAACATCAGGAACCTGTGTACCAGCGAAAGATACGAGGTTATAGGCATCGTAAGCGCCGTCAAAACCATCGGTAGCATCCTGGTTAAAGTGCATGTAAAGTTCATCTGTTTTATTGTTGACTTTCGCAGTAATTTGGAGTAAATCGGCAACATCATGGCCGCTTTTAAGCATAGTTGTATCTTCAACCAACGGGTTGCAGGCACTTCTATTAAAAACGGATCCTGAAGATGTTAAGTTAAAGAATGCGACGAAAGCGGATGCAAGGGTGAGCATCAGTATCTTTTTTGATACTTTGATAAACTCTTCTGTGATAAGCTCTTTTGTTTTCATAACTTATACATTTATAGTAGTGTTATCAGATTGTGCACGCATTCAATTCACGGCCGTAAGAAAAGATATCTCCGGCGTTCCGGAGATATCCCTGTAGTGGCAGTATGTAATGCAGTATACAAGCATGGTACGAGATATATGTTCTTCATTGCCATTTTGACCAGTTAAGCATGTATGATATCTGGATCATCTGAACGGGTTTCTTCAACCGGAGTACTGACAGAAAATAGGACATATTTCCTGAAAAAAATCTTCAGCGCCACGGTAAACAGTGACGTCATTATCCAGATTAAACCAATAATTGTTATGCTCATTTTCAGTGTTCCTTTCCTCAATCAGAATGATACAAATTTAGCCCTGCCTTAAAAAATAGTCTATAGTTCGAATTGCCTAAAGTATGTAGTGGAAGGCTGATTAAAAATGTAGTTGAAAGCACTACCAGAATTTATGTTTAACAGCCGGCAGAAAGGATTATAAAGCAGTAGCGGCAGGAAACAGGTATCCGCCGGCACAAGTAAACAGCAGTAAAAAAAAGGAAGAACTGGTCGACCGGTGAAAGCGCTCCAATTCTTCCCAAATTAACAATTACCCAAATCAGAATTCACTATTTTATCAGCGCAACACCACTTTGCTGCTGAAAGAGGTGCCTGTTGAAGTAACATTTACCACGTAAACACCCTCCTGGTTCACAGGGATTTGAATTTCGTCATCCCCATTCATCCGGCTGCTGCTTACCAGCTGACCCACTACATTGAATACCTGTACCGTGCACGGTTTGTTTGCCTGATTACGCCTGATGATAATACTCTTTTCGGAAGTTACAACAGTAAAATCAGCCTTGCTCAGTTCCTGCACACCGGTAATAGATCGGAAATACAGCTGAAAACGATTGCTTTCGTCGCCAGGTGACCCGGTAAACGAATAGGATGGCGTTTGTTTCAGGTTTGTAATGGTACCAGTTTTCTGATCTTTAAGCCAAACATCGTTGCTGAGGCTGAAGCCGGTAATATCCATAGCCTGGATGGTATAGGTGGCACTTACGCCGGTTTTGGCGGCAACAGAAACTACCAGGTCGTAGGAAAATGAGTTGTATCGGTTAATCGCATAGTTTTTACCATCTTTCACCGAATACAGCTCCGGGGCTTCGGTATAAAAGCTCCAGAATTTATCACTACCTCCGCTTTCGGATTCGGGATCAAATTCAACAAGCATTTCATCGCTGAAGGCGTTGGCACTGCTGGATATTTTTAACCGCAACAAACCGCTTTCGGTTTCAGCGCTTTTAAGCCAGTTTTGCGTGCCTTGAGCTTTAACGCCATTATCGATACCAAAATTTCCCGATTGTTTTGCCAGCACATAAAATCCCTGGCCGGTAGCGATATACCTGCCCACTGAATTTGTTCCGGAGCCATCGGCTCCGCCAGAGTTGAACACCCCGTAATTGCCTGCTGCATCATTCCAAATCCAGTAATCGTATTTGCCGGAGCCGTTTTCAACCAGGTTCGACCGATCCCAGCCACTGGCCGCTTTCCAGTCGATGGTACAGGGATAGGGATTACCCACCAGGTTAAAATATTTGTAAGTTGATTGTCCGCCGAAGGTGAGTGCGAAATTTACGATACCTGAATTTAAGGTTCCCTGGAAAATTTTGGTGGGATTGGCCGCTTCGTACGCAACCAGGTAACCGGTGCCGGGAATAAATTCAGTTTTACCATTATTGGCCGTGCCCCAGGTTGGAGCGACATTCGTATTTTTAAAATTAACCCAGGTGAGCTGAGGCTCGTACCAGGTATAAAAATCGTAACCTGTAGCAGCAGGTGTAAATTCGCCTATAATAGCCTGCGAAGCAACCGGCGAACTAAGCATATGCCATGCCCACTGAGCGCCCGAAATATAACGCTCAACAGTGGCGGTGCCACTACCCAGGAAAGCAACTCCCCCGGGTGAATTGAAATCTGCCAGCGAGCCGGTACCGGCTGCTGTAGATTTAAGGGTTATACCGGCTGTTCCCGTTGTTTTGATGCTCGCCGTATTCTGAACCGTTACATAAGCACCCGGCTGAATTATAATACCCTGGCCGTAGAAACATTGCGGCATTAAACTCATCACCACTATAACTGAAAGTAAGTAAGCTTGCTTCATGGAGGTGCTATTTGGTATATTCGGTATGGCTTCCCTGTGTATCGCTTTCGTAATGGATATCAAAACCCAGTAATCCAACTGAATTCCCAAAAGTATCATTAGCGTCAGCAACATATCTGTATAACCGGCAAACCAGGATGGTACTTATTTCAATACCATCACCTGAAATGGTTGGGAACGCTGTAATCAGATGCTGGCTTGTTTTAGTTGGTTTACCTATTGGAGTTATCACTGTATTTGACGTAATTAAGGTTGTATTGCCAAAATTCCCACCAATTTTCATCACAGTATATTCAAGCCCCCAAACAACATCTGTACCTGAAGGAGTTCCGGTAGTTGTTGTCCAATGTACATGAGGATAAATTGAGGTACCTACTTTATAGCTATGCGGTATTTGTATCGTGAAATATACTTCCTGCTCTTCAGTAGGGCTAAACATCCATAAAAAGACCCCTTGACTTGATTTAGGGCTCTCTCCATTATTTTTAAAACTCTGCCATGTCGGCTGATTTGAACTTCCTTTGGATGTCGCATCCGGAAATACCATCAGATCATTAAAAACTGTAGACTGCCCTTTCATTACCAGGGTTCCGTCAGGTTCAATACTTAAATGGCTTCCTGAATTGGCAGAACCACCTATATTGATGGTGTCATTTTCCTGATTAATAATTCCAAAAGAACCTGCCTGGCGATTTATGATCAATCCATCGGCTGATGTTTCTCCGGTATTGGTATTTGTAACCTGCAGTACAGCTCCACTTGTTGCATTCTTATGCACCTGTAGCGTGCTGGCAGGAGTAATGCCGCCACTCTTATCTGTAATACCAACATTTTGTGCTTCAGAAATCTTACAGATAATCAATGCAAAAATTACAACTGAAAGGTTTAAGTATTTCTTCATGTATCTCATTTTTAATGTTTTCTTTAGATATAATTTGAGTATAACTTTTAAATGGTTATAAAATCATGAACACTACACGATTTCAAAAGATAAACTTAATCGGCCGGCGCCACTACTGCCAACGCAATCAGGGATATTCATTTTAAAAGCAGGTTCATTTCGCAGTGCATTAAAAAGTTACAGAAACAAAAATAAACTGACACGAAGATCTTTGCTATAGCACAAAATACCAATCGCTTGTAGCAGGATATACTGAAATGATGTAGTTTAAATCGCTACAGCCGATTAAAAGTCAATATAAAGAGCCTGCCAGCGCGGAGAATCGAAAATGTAAGTCTGGAAGATCCGGGCGAAATAGCCCGTCCGGCAACTGGAAATTTGCCGGATCAAATCAATTGTAATTTGTTGATGGGGAATAAAACCCGGCTTACAGGAAACTCACTTTCACCTGTATATCTGTATTACGACCTTTATCGTCGCTGCACGAAATTTTAACAATACCGGCTTCGGGCGTAAAAAAGAGCTTCTGTCCGCGCACCGCTTCCTTATAAAACTTATCGTTGATATACCAGTACACTTTATTTACATCCGATGTTGCCGTAAATGCCAGTTGCAATTGTTGTTTTGCCCCGGCATACAAAATATATTCTTTGCCTTCGGTGAGGGAGGTAATTACAGGGCTATCGTTATGATACACCCTGTTGCACTGCGGGTTATGCGGCGGAATTTTGCGGTAAGGGATCTGCTCATCCTCGTAAAATGCAATAAGACCCGGGCTCAGGTTTGGGAAATAGTCAGTCCGGTAACCGGCTTGTGGCAGGCATGAGCGGCAGTACGAAATGCTTCCGGTTTCGTTCACAAAAACCGGTACCTGGTGATCGCATTTTCGGTTTGGCGAAACGGCAGGGATATAATCGTCCATTACCAGTGCGGTGCATCCATCGGAAGGAGGCAAGCCCGATTCGGCGCACACCAGCCGGAAATCGAGCCCTGCCGGGCGTTTGAACCAGGCAGGCTTTTGATTGTAAGCCAGGTAATTGAAAATTTTGAAGAGTATGGGTGTTGCAAAATCAGCGCCCGAGAGTTCAGGCACACCGGTGCCATCGAAGTTTCCCACCCATATACCCACGGTATAGTCAGGATTATAACCAATGCTCCAGGCATCGCGGCGGCCATACGAGGTACCGGTTTTCCAGGCAATATGTGGCAGGTTAACAGAGTTTTCGAAATTATTTGGCAGGTCAGGGCG
>CALCJE010000367.1 GCA_937965665.1 uncultured Bacteroidales bacterium | reverse complement strand
AGGCCAACCAATTTTACAGTTCCGAAATCGACCGCATCGGGCCGTTCAGTCACTGAGCGTAATACAAGGATGGGAATGCCGAAATGAGGACCCTCTTCCTGAACTCCGCCAGAGTCGGTAAAAATCAGGTATGATTTTGCCATAATATTCACAAAATCAAGATAATCGAGCGGTTCTATCAGGTGTACGTTAGGGATGTTCTGCAAAATAGGATATACCACTTCGCGCACAACCGGGTTCATATGCACCGGGAAAAGATACTCAATTCCAGGATATTGCAGGGCAAGTCGCCTGATAGCCTTACAGGCACCTTCCATAGGCAATCCCCAGTTTTCGCGGCGGTGCATCGTTACGAGTACAATAGGATTTCCTTTTTGAACAAGCGTATCAAGTACAGGCAAACTGAAGCTGTAATTTTCACGAACGGTATATTCAAGGGCATCAACAACCGTATTCCCGGTTACAAAAATGGTTGACGGATCAATATTTTCCTTCAGCAAAGCATCCTTTGCTGTGGCCGTGGGCGCAAAATGCAGGTCGGTGATGCAACCTGTTATGCGCCGGTTTATTTCTTCAGGAAATGGATTGGCTTTATCGTTGGTACGCAAACCAGCTTCGATGTGCCCCACCGGTATTTGGTGATAAAACGCCGCCAGGCTTCCAATGCAGGTTGTTGAAGTATCGCCCTGAACCAAAACCATATCAGGTTTTTCGATACTAAAAATTTCATCCAGGCCTGTTATTATCTTAGCTGTAAGACTGGCCAGTGTTTGCTTTGGAGCCATAATATCGAGGTCGTAAGCTGACTCAATTTTGAAGACATCAAGCACCTGGTCGAGCATTTGGCGATGCTGAGCTGTAGCGATGGGTATTACTTCGAAATTTTCGGGATATTTTTTGAGCTCGAGAATGATGGGAGCCATTTTAATTGTATCCGGCCGGGTGCCAAAAACAACAGCAATCTTCTTTTTATTCATTGGATATTAAAATCTTGAGATTCGCGGTGCAAAATTACTTTAAAAAATTTTTACAATTTGGGGTCAGCAAACTCCGTGTGGAAAGCAGGTATGCAAAAAATGAAAGTTCGACCAGAATTAAATATAAACCAATATGACTTATCTATATATATAAAATAAAATAATTCAGCAAGTTGTATCTTTATTCATGACGAATGACCAGCAGGTTAAAAGGGCTAGAAAGGCAATAAATTGCTTACGTTAAATATAGTTAAATATTTATAGCCGATGAAATCAGGCAACTACCAGGCCGGAATCCAGTCTATTAACCGCCAGGTTTTCTCCAATAGCTGATTTATCACGCTATAAATGAAAGCCCCCTATTTTTTATCACGAAATCCACCCACAGAAATAATTACCACCGAAGCCAGCAACAAGAAAGAAACAGCCCATTTAACTGCAAGCGGGAGCTGTGTGTCCATGTTTCCAGTTTTAGCGGGGTTCAATTTTGGATTTCCAGGTAACGAATCGTGATCCATCAATTCGGCCCGGGTGGTGGCAAATAAGTCCTGCAGGCTGTCGGCTGCCCTGAAATTATGAAGTATAGCATTAACGATCACCAGGTTACGATAATTCTCGAGCTTTTCATAAGGAGTGTCAAGGCCGGTAGTAATTTCGAGGCTTTTATCCAGGTACCCCAGTGCTTTGTCGACCTCATTCAGTTCGATCAGGTTCCTCCCGATCGCTGTCATAATAACCGCAACCTGGCGTTTGTTATCGAGTTTCACATTCCGGTTAAGTATCTTTTGATAGATTTCATTAGCCCTGGCATATTCCTTACGCGAAGTATAAATCTCAGCCATGGTTTTAAGTGTGTTATCAATATTATAGGCATCGTCGGTTTCGTCGCTCATTTCGAGGGCGGTGGTAAGATATTGCATGGCAATAGCAGGCTTTTGCCAGTGCCAGTACATCACGCCCAGGTTACTATTGAGCCTGATTTCGGTATACTTATCATTTATTTCGCGCGACAAGCTGAGTGCATGCTGGTAATCGCGCAACGACTCCTGGTAAAGTGCCAGATAATCGTAAACTGCAGCACGGTTCAGCAGGCTGCCCATAACACCTGGTTTATCCGACTGAACGGTATATATCTTTAAACAAGCGTTAGTCAGCGACAGCGCCTTTTGATATTCGCCCCGGTAAATATAGATATCAGCCATATTCTGGGTGGTTTGCGCCACGCCTATTTCATCCCCGAGTTTGCGGTCCATTTCGGCCGAACGCTCGTAGAACTTCAGTGCATCAGCGTACTTGCCAGTTTCCTGGGCAATAAGTCCGAGATTGTTGTAACAGGCTGATATGCCTTTCATATCGTTGATGCGCGTAAATCCTGCCAGGGCCTCCTTGTAGCAAAATGCTGCCGAATCGTTATTCCCAATGAAAAACCAGCAGATACCCTGGTTTTTCAGCGCCA
Source organism: uncultured Bacteroidales bacterium (assembly GCA_937965665.1). Lineage (GTDB taxonomy): Bacteria > Bacteroidota > Bacteroidia > Bacteroidales > UBA4417 > UBA4417. The sequence goes on along the minus strand of CALCJE010000367.1, from coordinate 3,689 downwards.
GTGCCTGACCAGCAGTGTACTTTATTTCCGACGAAGATTCATAAGCCAGCCTGGCATATTCGAGCGATTTAAACCGGTCGGTATTGCGGTACGCCAGCGAAACCTGGTTCAATAAATCGACTTTAACACGACCAGATGATTTTTGAATTTTCCCGACAAGTACCTGCACTTCGTCCTGGGCTTTTGCTGCAGCCGGACTAAATAAGGCCATAACTGCAACCAGCAGGCTGAAACTTATCACTTTTATTGAGTAATTGGTGTTTAGCATTACTATTCAGTTGTAAAGTAGTATTTTATTTTGTTGAATAATTCCTCGTGAATAAGCGGGATGTCCTTTAACTGGTTCACGGAAGTGTATTTACGGAGTATAATCCTTTGATCGACAATGGCTTTTGCTGTATAATAGTCGAGGTAAGGGTGTTTTTTGAGTTCATCAGTTCTCACGGTATTTAAATTAATTCGCTTTATTCCTGTAGGGTTTGCATCGCAATTGTCAGCAATTTTGTCGAGCCGGTCCTGGTCGAATCCATACACTTCGAGCAACTGGGATTTGGTGTAAAAACCACCCAGCAGGTTACGGTATTTTATAATCCGCTTTGCAAACGAAGGTCCGATGCCATAAAGTGATAGCAGAGTAACCGAATCAGCAGTATTCAGATCAACCATGAGTCGTTTTTTAACTTCCTTAACCTCAGGTTTCTTATCGGCGTATACGTTCTTTTGTTCTGGGATTGAAATATAGGGTTCAAGTACCTGGTACTCAGAAGGGGTAATACAGAACATGCGTTTAAAATCTTCTTTTTTATAGAATTTACCGCCGCTTGATTCATATTTCTTGATAACTTTAATCTGCCAGTCTTTCAGCCCCATTTTACTCCATTGCTCTGAAGGCAACTGGTTAGGATTGAAAGGGAAAGGCTTTAGTTTGTTCTCGGCAATCGAACGATCCATCTGCTGAAAATCGAGTAAGCGAGCTTCATTGGCTGAGTCGGCGGCATTTCTCAGGCTTGCCTCAAATTGCATTATATCATCGGCAAACTGCTTAAAATCTTCGTTATGATCAGCTGCGGGGTATTTCTTAAGGTAAGGGAAAACAGCTGCCAAAATTATAAAGGCTATCACGACGAGTATCCCGTTACGTTCGCCCTTGTTAAAATTCAGATAGTTTTTAATATTCTCTAACATAAATAATTCATATTACATTAATATACTGATTACCTGTATGATAGATTGAGAAAACCAGGAACAGGAGTAATAATACGCTAAGCTTCATTCATAATTACGCATGTGCGTAACCAGATAACTAAACGGATGCTTGCCGATAATAAAATACTGACAAACAAATATTTGCTATATTTTAAATAAACACCAGTAACACGAATAGATAGAATATTACTCTATTATGTTACCGGGGTTTAGTTTATCTGCGCCATTTCTGCCATATAAAATATACAGGAACTCCAAGAATTACGATGATAAGTCCCGGCCAGGTATAATCGGGTTTGTATATAAGTAAAACGAACATAACCAGCGACGCTGCAGCCATGTACAGCACCGGGACTAATGGATAACCAAATGTTTTGTAAGGCCTCTCAGCATTGGGCATTTTGCGGCGAAGCACAAAAATTCCGGCAATGGTAAGTACATAAAATATTAATACCGCAAATACCACGTAGTCGAGCAGGTTCGAGTAGGTTCCTGACAGGCAAAGCAACGAAGCCCATACTGCCTGTACTTTAAGCCCTGCTGCCGGTACCGCAAACCGGTTAAGTTTGCCTGCACTTTTAAAAAACAGGTCATCCTTAGCCATGGCATAATATACCCTGGCGCCTGAAAGAATTAATCCATTATTACAGCCAAAGGTTGAAATCACTACAAAAGCAGCCATCATCATTGCTGCCATCGACCCAAACAAGCCGTACATCGATGCTGATCCAAGCCTGTCGTTCACAGCAAACTGTATACCTTTTTCATACACGCTTTCACCACCGGGTGTACCTCTCAGCGGTAAAGCATTGAGGTAAACAAAATTAGCCAGAATATACAAAACTGTAACCAGTGCAACGCCGGCTACCAAACTTAACGGGATATTCCGTTTCGCATTTTTAACTTCACCTGCGGCAAAAGTAATGTTGTTCCAGGCATCCGACGAAAACAAGGATCCAACCATGGCTACACCCACCGCTGCAACCAGCGCCCAGCCGCTTAATGCGGTGCCATCAATGGCTTGAGGTTGCCAGAAATAACTTTTGTTCACTGCTACAGCATCGGCATTGCCTGCAAAAAACAACCCTAAAATTATAAAGCCGATAAGCAAGGCCACTTTAAGTAATGTAAAAATATTCTGAACCCATTTGCCGCTTTGTATCCCCATCAGGTTATTAAAAGTTAAGAGCACAATGGTAGAGATAGCCAGCAGGTGAACCGTATTAATTTTCAAAAAACCAAGATTGAGCAGCACATTGCCCTCCGAAAACCAGGGAACCAGCACCCCGGCAAATTTGGCAAAGGCCATGGCAACTGCGGCAATAGTACCCGTTTGAATTACCGTGAAGAAAGTCCAGCCATAAAGGAAACCTGCCAGTGGATTAAAAGCCTCGCGGATGTAAACATACTGTCCGCCAGCCCGGGGCATCATCGAAGCCAGTTCGCCATAGCTGAGGGCTGCAAAAATGGTCATCAGGCCGGTAATTACCCAAACAACAAGCATCCAGCCAGGGGCACCCACATTGCGGGCAATATCGGCGCTCACAATAAAAATCCCCGAACCGATCATTGATCCTGCAACCAGCGCGGTTGAATCAATAAATCCGAGACTTTTTTTAAAACCGGTTTCTGCTTTAACCATGCGAGCTATGGTGTGATAAATTTTAACTGTATAAATTTACTTTAATTTGCTTTTTCGTAAAACACTGTGCGAAATCCCATAGGTAAAATAAATTGCCAGTCCAATTGCCAACCAGATGATAAGCCTTAACCAGGTATCGAGTGGAAGCGAAAACATCTGCAAAAGACAAATTCCGGCGCCTAAAGCAGGGACAAATGGAACCCAGGGAGTGCGGAAAGGGCGATGCAGCTCAGGCCTTCTGTAACGCAGGAATATGATCCCCACGCAAACTATTACAAAAGCCAGCAAGGTCCCGATCGATACCAGCTCGCCGAGAATATTAATTGGAAGGATACCCGAAAGAATAACGGCTGCAATACCGGTTACTATCGTACTGACATGCGGAGTTTTAAAGCGCTTGTGAACTTTTGAGAATGCCGGTGGCAACAGCCCGTCTTTCGACATGGAATAAAAAATACGGGGTTGCCCTAGGAGCATTACCAGGATCACTGAACTCAAACCGGCAATAGCAGCAATTTTTATGATCGGCCTGAGCCAGAACATGCCCGGGCCCATGGCATCAACTCCAACAGCAACGGGGTCGGCAACATTAAGCTGCGTATAACTTACAATTCCGGTGAGCACTATGGCCATAACGATATAGAGCAAGGTCGAAATACTCAGGGAGCCCAGGATGCCCCAGGGCATATCGCGTTGTGGATTTTTAGCCTCCTGGGCAGCCGTTGAAACGGCATCGAAACCAATGTAAGCAAAAAATATTACTGCAGCCCCCCGGAATATGCCGCTGATGCCGAAATGCCCCCACTGGCCAGTATTTTTAGGAATAAAAGGATGCCAGTTG
>CALCJE010000366.1 GCA_937965665.1 uncultured Bacteroidales bacterium | reverse complement strand
GAGTTTTTTGGTGAAAAATCCCAAGGTGAAAATCACAGCTTTATGCGATATTTATCAGCCATCCATTGAACAGGCACTGAAAATGGCGCCGGAAGCGAAGGTGTATAATGATTATCGCCGTTTGCTCGAAGATAAAAATGTGGATGCGGTGCTTATTGCAACGCCTCTGGATAAACACTACCAGATGGTAATGGATGCATTTGACGCGGGTAAACATGTATTCTGCGAAAAATCAATTGCTTATTCTCTTGATGAAACGTATAAAATATATCAGAAATACCTTCAATCGAACCGGGTATTCTTTGTAGGGCAGCAACGCTTGTTTGATCCGCGCTATATAAAAGCGGTAGAGATGGTGCACTCAGGCATGTTTGGTGAGATCAGTGGTCTGCGGACTTTCTGGCACCGCAATAACGACTGGCGTCGTCCGGTACCCTCGCCCGAACTCGATGAGCAAATCAATTGGCGACTTTATAAAGCTCATTCAAAAGGAATTATGACGGAGCTGGCTTGTCATCAGTTGCAGTTAGGCACCTGGGCTACCCGACGGATTCCTGATAAAGTGATGGGCCATGGCGCGATTACTTTCTGGAAGGAAAAACGTGAGGTATACGATAATGTGAGTTGTATTTATATTTATGATGATGGTGTGAAGATGAATTACGACTCAGTTTTGTCGAATAAATTCTACGGGCTTGAGGAACAGATTCTGTGCAGTAAAGGCACAGTTGAGCCTGAAAAAGGAAAGTATTATTTTGAAGAAATTCCTCCGGCTCCGGCTTTTCTGCAACTTATCAACGATTGCGAAAATGCTTTGTTCGATACTTTGCCTTTTGCCGGTACCAGCTGGGCGGCCGAAACTGCGAACAAGAACGAAGGCCATTATCTTACCGGGGAAAAACCTGAAGGAGATGGTACCGGCTTAATGCTGGAAGCTTTTGCCGACGCGGTTATCACCAGAAAACAGCCAGAACTGATTGCAGAAGAAGCCTATTATGCCACTGCATTAAGTTTATTGGGACATCAGGCCATGGAAGAAGAAAAAATGCTTGTTTTTCCTGATGAATTCAAACTGGATTACCTGAATCATCGGGCAATGAAGATTTAACCACATTAGTTCACATAGTTTTATGAAAGATATATTAATTACCGGAGTTCGTGTAAAGAAAGAGCTGATTACTTTGCTGGTTTGCTTTCTGATCGGTTTTATGGCCAATATTGGTGCTATCATCTATTACAAAACCGCAATGACTGAAATTATCACTTCCATCGGTTATGTGGTCGTTTCGGCTTTTGTGTTGTATTTTATCTTGGGGCTCATACGAATACTAATTGCTTTATTATTAAATCTTTTCAGAAGATTCTCCAGGAGTAAATAAACAACCCGTAAATTTCCGCCATGCAGTATTCTCAAAAAATAATATCAGGTGATAAACAACTCTTTTATGCATGGTTTTCTGCGATGTATACCAGGGTTGATCTGATATTTTATACAGAAGCGGAGAGAGAGGATTTAAAGGACATTGCACAGGATATCAGCGATCAGATTGATAGAATCGAAGCTATGGCCAATCGTTTCAATAAAGGAAGTGAACTCAGTAAACTGAATGCCGGCGCGTATGAGAATGAGATGCCCGTTTCGGGAGAATTGTTGGGTATCCTTGCCGATTGTCAGATGTACCATCAACAAAGCTCGGGGTATTTCGACATAACGATTAATTCACTGAACGGATACCGCGATGGGATAGCAGCAATGCAACTCAATCGGGATAAACAAACCCTTCGTTTTTTACATCCTGATGTGCAGCTTGATTTGTCGGGTTATATCAAAGGATATGCTTTAAGTTCTGTGAAACAGCTACTGGAAAAGGAAAAAATTACTGATGCACTGGTAAGTATGGGCAACAGTTCGGTGTTAGCCATAGGCAATCACCCATTTGGTAAAGGATGGAAGGTCAGCCGGCCTGAAACTGATACAGCAATAACTTGTGTGCTGTTCGATGAATGTCTTACCACTTCGGGCAACAACGCACAAACCAAATGTCCGGTGTTGAATCCCTTGTCGGGAAAAGCTGTGGAAAAGAAAAG
>CALCJE010000365.1 GCA_937965665.1 uncultured Bacteroidales bacterium | reverse complement strand
CTATTCGAGTCGCAGACCAAAACAAAACTCGGTTCACAGCATATTGAACCGGGTGGCATTACCATCAATAAATTTATTACTGATATTCTGAAGAAAAAGCTGGATAACTTTCTTCACATGAATTCGGATACCGCCGAAGCACTTTACCGAAAAATCCTTCAATCGGAAAAAGAACGCAAGGACATGGCCAGTATTAAAAAACTGGCAAAGGAGAGTGTAAAAAAGGTAAGCCTTCATAATAAAAAACTCCGCGATTGCCGGTTGCATTACAATAGCAACGATGAACGCCGCCTCGAGACAACACTGTTTATCACCGAGGGAGATTCGGCAAGCGGTTCCATCACCAAATCGCGCGATGTAAACACCCAGGCCGTATTCAGCCTGAAAGGCAAGCCGCTGAATTGCTATGGGAAAAGCAAAAAAGTGGTTTACGAGAATGAGGAATTTAACCTGTTGCAGGCGGCACTCAATATTGAAGATGATATCGAAAACCTGCGTTACAACAATATTGTGATTGCCACCGATGCCGACGTGGATGGTATGCATATCAGGCTGTTGCTGCTCACGTTTTTTCTGCAGTTTTTCCCCGACCTGGTGAAATCAGGCCATGTTTATATTCTTCAGACTCCGTTATTCAGGGTCAGGAATAAGAAAAAGACGAATTACTGTTATTCCGAGCAGGAAAGACTTGACGCTGTGAAGGAACTTGGGCCAAACCCGGAGATTACCCGTTTTAAAGGTCTTGGTGAAATATCACCTGATGAATTCCGCCATTTTATAGGTGCATCCATGCGCCTCGACCCGGTAATACTGAAACATATTTCTGAAATTGAAGGCCTGCTTTCGTTTTATATGGGTAGCAATACTCCTGAACGACAGTTATTTATAATCGATAATCTCCGGAACGAAGGAGAAATAGAAGAAAAAATACTGGAAGAAGTTGCCTGAGGCAGCTTTGATGCAGCTTAAATTACATTCAGGTTGATGTCCTTACCTGGACTCGTTTCCGATTTGCCGGAAGTGTAAAGTTGCATTTCTTTATTACCTTTTATGCCTGAAATCCCATGGAGCCACCGGATCGGCCTGGCTCCATAATCCAATTTTTTTAGCACGCGCTTCCGTTTCGAGCTGAGCCAGTTCAGGATCGTTGTTAAAGTCTTTGTAATGCCAGGCAAGTCCTTTACGGAGCAGTTCCTTGTTAATACAAACATCATTCACATACACAAAAGCAAGCGTACGGCCATAGGTATCAACACCTACTTTTTCAACCCGCACACGTTTTTCGAAACACAATGCCACGGTAGCCATTTTAGCACTGTCGCCATAAGCTTGTTTCAGTTCAGGGCAGTCAATGCCTTCCAGCCGGACTATCTGCTGGGTTTTATCATCCAGTTTTACAACTATTGCGTCTCCGCTGGTGACACCAATAACCTTCGCTTTAAAGCTTTCGTTAATAGGCAGAAGGGCAAAAAGTAAAAGTATCCATAAAGTCTTCATCTCTTAAATTGTTTTTACAAATGAAACTTTAGCTGTCTGTTCGCAAGAATAACCAGGCCAGTATCTCATTTTTTATCAGCATTTGAAGATTCTGCTGGTTTTGGCTTTGATGCCGGGGATGGATTATTGGGTTCGTAGGTTTTTTTATGCTGCCAGCAGTATTTCGATCCTTCAATGGCCGGTCGGCTGCATCTTTTCCCCGAACTGGTTAATGCCTGGCATTGCCAGTCGTTGGCAGGTTTAGCAACTACAGTCTCTGTTTGAGTGGCAGGCGTAGTGATTGTTGTTGCCACATTTGGCTTTTGCGACTGTTTCGAGTTTATATTTACAAGCTCGTTTTCAATCCAGGTAAATTCTTCGTCGAGTGTTTTATTTTGCTCTGTTAATGTATCAATGATCCTGGCAAGAGAGTCGACTCTGGCTGACAGCACCTTTACCTCTTGGTTAGGAAACATGGAGCATGAACTCAGTAAACTGATAGCCAGTGCAAGGATAAATGTGTATTTCATCGTTGGTATATTTTAGGATTTTTGTGCTAAACAGTTCAATCGTAAACAGCCGGGCCTTTTCTGATTAATTGAACAACTAAATCAGGGTAAAGTTGTAAAAACCAGATCAGTTGTTTTTTAAGGAGCTCATTTTTAGGAGTCGAGAATCCGGATTTTTTTTGAAGAGTAATAATTGAGCGCTAATAAGGGAATAGGAGTGGGTCTCTACAGTAGGAACAACAAACCTACATGAAAAATTCTATTTCACAAAGCCCCAATGAAAATTTTATGTAGGTTCACGCGGATTTACTTGTAAATTATTTCTAAAGTAAATGATTAAAAACTGCCCATAAAAACCACAAAAGAGATTTTATCAATGTGAGCATTAATTTATAACCATTTGCAAATCAGGGTTTCATATAGGTTTTATCAACAGCTTTTTTACCAGGGAATGATATTTCTTAAAATCCACCATAATACAATGAGTACCAGGTAAATTCTGATAGTTTGTGAGCCATGGCAAAATGTGCGAAGCTTCTGAAACCGGTTTTCTTCATCGAACCACTGAAGGAATACCAGGGCAAACAAGTAAGGAAGTGAGACTAACAAGAAAGGATTGTAGGCAAATGCAGCAGCAAAATTCTGGTGTAATAAATGGTGTAATGCTCTTTGCGATCCGCAGGCCGGGCATTGCCAACCTGTGAGTACATAAAAATAACATTTCGGCATCCAGGAAACCTGTTCAGGATTTATAAAAAAGAGCGTAATTCCCCCAAGCAAAATGAGGGCAATAACCATAATTTTTTTCACTGGCTAATAGCTCCCAGTAATCCGGTAATAAATGCAATAACGAAAACTATAATTCCAAGGCCCAAAGAGATGAAGCACCAGGTTTTTGCATTTTTAGCCGCAGTGCCTGCCCCGGCATAGTCTTTCATTTCCCATAAACTATTTACCCGGCTCGAATAAACAATGGCTACAATGCCCGACGGAACACAGCATAATACAGTGGCAAGTATCGACCAGACCAGGAAATTGTCAGGTTTTGGCTGGTAAAAATGCGGTATTGACGCAGGTGCAGCCTGGTATGGAGGAGGTGTTGTACCTGTTACCGGTGGAGGAGGAGGTGCGGCAGGCGGCATAGCCGGTGGAAATATCCATGCCAGTTCAGGAACTGATCGGGCCTCTAGCCAGGCATCCATGCCTGGTGTCCATACCAATGTGTTGGCATTTACGCCCAAACGAGTAAGTTCAGCGGCTTCAACAGGTCCTTGCTGCTGATTATTTGCATCCAGGTAATAGAATTTTGACATTGTCTGATTATTATTGTTAAAAATTATATATGCGCATTATTTGGATTTTGAGATAGCAGGTTTTCAATTGCTGTTTTCCAGAGATTTCTTTTGTAAACTACAAATTTCTCCGTTTTCCCATCATTAAGTTTAAGTGCCAGCCCATTCGGAACCAAACCCAGGGTATTGTAGAAGTTTACCTCCTCAATTTGGCTTAGTTCAATTTCCAGCACATGGTTTTGGATGTTCAGGCTATGTGATTTAAACTGAATTTTATTTATGAACAGAATCAGATTACCTCCTACGCTTTCGCCATTCAGGAAATGATTAGCCTTGCCTGAATACGCAATAGCATCATTTTCAGTATTCTGCAGCTCGGGTTTCCCTGGAGCTCTATAAACCGGAGGAACAACCTTTTCTGCCGGCAGGCTGGTTGTGTTTTTTTCTGTTGCCGGCGTTGGTTCATTGCGGGTTGGCCCGGGCACAATATTGGGTATAGGCGGTGGTGTGGGCGTAGGTAAAGGCGGAGGAAATAATCCGGCTAATTCTGCAAGTGAGCCTGCGTTCTGCCAGTTTTCCTTTCCTTGTCGCCAAACCAGGGTTGCATGCCCGACTCCGTGCCTGGTTAATTCGTTTTTATCAACAGGGCCTTGTGGTTTGTTTTGTTTGTCGGTATAAAAGTATGGGTCCATGAGTTCGTTATTGGTATATCAGGTTTATTAGCCGCTAATTGATGGTTAGTCTGATTTCAATTTTCTTCGTATTCTGATTTCAATAATTTACCATCAAAGTCATAATAATCAGTTTTATAATCTTTGCTGGCTTTTATATACCCGGAACTGAAATAAGTCGAAATACTTTCATATTCGCAGGGCACAATAAGCTGGGCATTTTTATCAATGAGCCCCCATTTCCCGCCGCTTATATCATTGTCACTATCTTCGGAGCCGCCGATATTAATTTTGGAGCATCCGGTTGTTTCATTTTTCTTGCAGATGTAAGAATATTCACATTTCAGGACGGTTTCCCCATCGAGCGTAAATATACCATGAAAGTCTTCTTTTTCAGCCAGCAGTAGTGGCGTATCCGTTTCGCCTTCGCGCCAGATATTCAGTTCATCATATTTAAACGGCAGAATTTCTTCACCCGAAAAATTAATTAGTCCATAATGATCCTTTTTGGCAATAAACCGGAACGGCAAATCGCCATGCCAGTAACCAACATCATGACCTTCTTTATCAATCGGGGAGAGATAATCATAAACGCAGGGAAGCTGGGCGAATCCGAATTTATTCATTAGACCCATATTACCGTTTTTGTAAACCCGGCAGTAGCCGGTATCGAACCGGCTTGTATTCGTAAAATAGATAATGGATACAACTGCTGAAATGAGAAATGGTAAGGTTAAAAAGAATGCATTACGCAGCTGGTGCCTGAATTTTTTTATCAGGAAAAACATCATCGTTAATACAGATAATACTACTACCGGGATCGGAATATAGTAAGCATATGTGTCGAATGCAGATGCTATCAGTCCGGTTACCGGGATTGAAAGTAATGATAGTACTATCGTCATCACTACCACATAAACAATTAGGATAGGCAGGTTCAGGAACGACGATTTGAAGAATTTCCTGAGTTCGGGAACAGTTTGGGCTTCCTGCCAGTTGCCCATGCCTTCGCACCAAACCATGGTGTTTCCTTTAATTCCATTAATTTTAAAAGATTCGGGAGCAACCGGACCCGACTGTTGACCATTTTGGTTAATAAAAAAGTACTGCATTGTGCTTCATGGTTTTATTAAATTTTTGTCATTCATATCATGTCATAATGATTTCTTCAGGTAAACCTGGGGCTTCACTTTTACAGAAGTAGTCAGGAGTGGATTTTTATCAGTTTCAATTGGCCTGTTGGAAAATAGGATCGCCGCAATTTGGTTATTCAAATATAGAAAAAAAATAACTATGCAAAAGAATTAGATGTTTTATTCGCTTCGAGATGGGGAAAAGTTTAAATTTTAATACAATTCCATGAAGGCTTTGCCCAGATTTTTGATAATATCACCAGCCGAAAGTGCTTCGTAGCCGGTTTCTTCGAGTGCGAGGTCTCCGGAAATCCCATGCAGGTAACCCCCCAGTATACAAGCTTCAGTCTGGTTATATCCCTGTGACAGTAATGAGGTTATTATGCCGGTGAGTACATCGCCACTTCCGCCGGTAGCCATGCCGGGGTTTCCTGTGGGATTAAAATAGCAATTTCCCAGTGGCGAACAAACCACTGTGTATGCACCTTTCAGGACAATATTTAAACTGTACCTGATGCACATATCACGGAGAATCTCCAGCCGCTCGAAACTATTTGGGGTTTTACCGGCGAGCCTTGCAAACTCTCCGGGGTGGGGCGTAAGCACGGTGCCTTTGGGTAAAAATGCCAGCCAGGTAGGGTTGTCGGCCAATATATTGATTGCATCAGCATCGAGCAGTAACGGTTTGGTTGCCTGCTGTATGAGATGTTTCAGCATTTTTCCGGTGTCTCCCGATGTTCCAAGGCCAGGACCAGCGGCGATAGCCGAAAAAGCTTCGAGCCTTGGCAACTGGGTGCAACAATCCGGGTCAGCATCCAGGGATGCCATCACTTCGGGTACTGCGGTTTGTAATACCTGGTAACCACTTTCGGGTAAGTGTATGGTAACCAGGCCGGCACCGGAATGTAGACAAGATTTGGCCATTAAAACGGCCGCCCCTATTTTACCGCGGCTACCGCCAATCAGTATGGCATGGCCGAAGTTCCCTTTATGCGCAAACCGGGGCCTGTGTTTCAGCATTCCTTTTGCATCAGCATATTCAACCAGGTAATTTGAACAAGGCTCTCCTGAAATAAAATCCGGGTGCAAGCCGATATCAAGCACTTGCCAGTGCCCAACCAGGAATTCGTTTTCAGGAAACAGGAATGCTAATTTCGGAAACTGGAAACTAAGGGTATAATCTGCATTTACGATGGTATCTTTCGAGAGGTCGACAGGCTGGCTGGCTAACAATCCCGAAGGAATATCGATGGCAATAACTATACCCTGGCTGAGGTTTATCTGTGTAACAAGATCCTTGTAAATGCCGCCGAGTGGCTTCGATAAGCCCGAGCCGAACAAGGCATCAACAAGCAAAGTGCTGCGTGTAACCGATGCCGGCTCAAACTCATGGTAAAATTTCATCTCAACCTGGCTGGCAATGGCTCTTTGGAGATTTTCTGAAAAGTCATCCGACTTTCTTGTATTTTCGTCAGGAATAAAAGCAGTTACAGGTATATGCAGTTGTTTCAGCATCCGGGCAATAGCCAGCCCGTCGCCGCCATTATTTCCCGGTCCGCAAAATATTAGTACGTTTTTATAATTCAGATCCCCGAAATTTTTCATCCATTCCACGCAGGCAGCAGCTGCGCGTTCCATCAGGCGGACCGACGAAATGGGTTCATTCTGTATCGTATACGCATCAGCATTCCTGACCTGTTCGGGTGAAAAAATCTTTATCATAGCTTTTAAATTCTTCCCAAAGTTAAGCAGGAAATCCGGAAGTTGAATAATTTGTATGTTGAGCCATACTCTTTGTGGCTTCAGCACTTCAAACCCCATCCTGCGACAGGCAACTGTAACATTGAAACTCTTCAAACATAGAAACATAGAAACACTGAAACACTGAAACACTGAAACCCTAACCAAATAAAAATACCCATCTCTTTTTACTACATCTCAGAAAGCGGCTGAACATTAAACTGAATCGTTGTACCTTTGCCGGCAGGATGTTTTACTTTAAACAACATTCTTTTAGCATCGAAACCTTTATCATTCGTAAATCAATAAATTGTAATTCGTAAATTCCATGTCGCGTCGTCCCTTGCCTTTTTTTGAAAATGTAACTATTATTGATGCCGGAGCAGAAGGCAAAGCCGTTGCCAGGGTTAACGACCTGGTGGTATTTGTGCCATTTTGTGTTCCTGGCGATGTGGTTGATATTCAGGTTATTTCCAAGAGAAAAAGTTATTGCGAAGGGAAAGCTATAAAATTTCATCACTACAGCGAGTTGCGGGTGGAACCGTTTTGCGAACATTTCGGAACCTGCGGAGGTTGCCGCTGGCAAAACCTGTCGTACGATCAGCAACTAAAATATAAGCAAAAGCAGGTCGATGATCATTTTACCCGAATCGGGAAATTCAGTTACCCGGCTATAAAACCTATTCTGGCATCGCCGCTTACCACCTTGTACAGGAATAAACTCGAATATACTTTTTCCGACAGGCGGTGGCTGAATGCTGATGATATGGCGTTACCGGAAGACCAGAGGCAGACCAAAGGCCTTGGATTTCATATTCCCACGCTTTTCGACCGGGTGCTCGACATCAGCCATTGTTACCACCAGCCGGAGCCATCAAACGCCATCAGGCTGGCAGTGCGCGATTTTACCATGCAGAAAGGCTGGCCATTCTATAATCCGCGCAGTCACGAAGGGTTTATGCGTAACCTGCTTATCCGCAATACGTTATCAGGTAACTGGATGGTTATCGTGGTTTTTGCATACGAGGCACCCGAAGATATTAAATCACTCATGGATTTTCTGTCAGACAGATTCCCTGAGATAACTTCGCTGATTTATGTTGTGAACGAAAAACACAACGACGTTATAACCGACCAGGAAATGCGGCTCTGGAAAGGCGAACCATACATTACTGAGACTATGGATGCGCCTGTAACCGGGGGAAGGCAACTACAATTCAGGATAGGGCCGGTATCGTTTTACCAGACTAACCCGTTGCAGGCTTATAATCTTTATAAAACAGCATTCGACTTTGCCGGTTTTAAAGGTGATGAACTGGTATATGACCTGTATTGCGGAACCGGTACCATTACCAATTTTGTGGCTCCATATGTCGATAAAGTGGTAGGAGTGGAGTATGTGCCTTCAGCTATTGATGATGCTCATATTAATTCAGAATTAAACAATATACATAACACGGTTTTTTATGCCGGCGACCTGGCAAAAGTGCTTGATGAAGAATTTGTGAAGCAAAACGGCAGGCCCGACGTTATCATAACCGATCCGCCACGCTCCGGGATGCACGAAAATGTGATGCGCCAGATCCTGCAGATCGCTCCTCCCAAAGTGGTTTATGTAAGTTGTAACCCCGCCACGCAGGCACGTGATATTGCGTTGATGATGGAAAAGTATGAAGTATCAGCGGTTCAGCCGGTTGATATGTTCCCGCACACGCATCATGTCGAAAATGTAGTGCTGCTCACGCTCAGGGCTTAGCCGGGCGGAAGTTCAGGATACGGTTTTTTAATGCTTCAAGATCTGGATCAGTTCCGTCGATGGTCATCTGTGGCTGCCGGTAGTATTTGTCGGGCAAGGAAAGATGTG
>CALCJE010000364.1 GCA_937965665.1 uncultured Bacteroidales bacterium | reverse complement strand
TATTCGAAATTTTTCTAAGGATAATTTGTGTTATTATTTGAGAATATTTGTGGATTCAAATCCCTGCTGTGATGCCTGCCCGGAGCGAATTTACCAGATGGGCAGGGGCAGCAGGATAAGTGAGCCTAAGACGGTTTGGGCCAGGTCGGTGCAATCGTTATAAATGCAACCCGAAGGGGTAAAGGTCATTTCGCCCAGGTATGCTTTCCCGTTGATGTCGTAGAAGTCCATGCGCACAAAAGGGAAAGGCTCCGAGAGAGCTTCGGCAGCTTCAATCATCTCGTGGAAGGCATTCGGCTTATGCGTTGCAGGATCGGTATTTATATCGGTATTTTCGTCGATATAAGGAAGCCGGTTTTCCCATTCCAGGTCATAAAACTCGTATTTGTCGGTATGCCCGTGTACATCCCTGTCGCGGGCCACCATGATACAGTGGGCCTTACCCGAAAAACAATATACCTTGTAGTCGGTAGGTTGATTGCCCGAGTTATCATCGAGAAACTGTTCGCAGATAATGCGGGGTTCCATTTGTTTATAATGAAGTTCGCAGGCATTATGGCTGTAGTCGGTTTTAAGCCAGTTGTCGAGTTTTTGCCTGGCCTCTCTAATGTCGAGTTCGGCTTTGTTGAGGCAGATAATATTAAAACCACTGCCGTGGGTACATTTGAGTACAAATTTTGACGGCAGTACCGAAAAATCAATTTCGCTGCCCTGGTTATACACGCCCAGCAATGTTGGAAGAAGGTGCCCGAAACCGTGTTCCTCAACATAGGAGCGCATCGCGAATTTATCGCCGCATTGCGTTTTGAGCGGATGCTTCCAGAACAGGTTAAGCCACACCAGCTTATCATTGAACAAGACAGGGTTTTTCAGGTCGATGCTTCGGTTGTGGAATTTTTTATACCTGTATTTCGAAAATAATACCGGCGATTTGAGTAACAGCAATTTTTCGAAATGATAAACCAGGCTGTTGCGCTTTACATAATAATAGCCGGGCAGTCCACTCTTTTTTACCAGGGATTTAATAGATCTTAAGGTTTTCATAAAGTAATAAGGCGGTTAAAAAAACGGGTATAGTTGAAGATGGTTGATGAGAAAGGGTAGTAAATAATGAACGATAATGTGTTTGTATTGAGACCGTTGTTGCAGTGCGTGTAATGTGTAGCGTTGACGTGTTTTTAGGAAAAGGCAAATACTTTATTTGTTTTTATCTGAAAACCTTTTGTGAGCCGGTGTTTAAAATTGTCCGATAGTTTTTGGTTTTGTATGTACAAAACTTCATAAGTATGCTTAGCCTTTGTCCGCTTTCAAAATGTTTTATGATGAATACAAAAATATGAAATGTGATGATCTGTTTGCTGAGCTGTTGATAAAAATATAAGAAAAGACAGGAAATCGTAATCCGGCAAATTATGATGCCCTGAAACCTGGCAAAGCGCATTTGACGCTGTTAATACGTAGCGTGATCCGCTGAATCCGGAACTTGTATGTATTGTTTAAAGATGGAAGAAGAGAGTTCACATTGCCTGTACTGGTAATGGAAAATTTTTTTTTTGACTGCTGCCCGTATCAGTTAAGCCACAGGAGCTGGTAAAGTAAGAAGTGAACCCCAGGTGTTTTGTGCCATATCTGTAAGGCCCGGGCTCATACAGCCTGCCGGGGTAAAGGTCATTTCGCCCAGCATGGCTTTGCCTTGTATTTCGTACATATCCATCCGTACAAAGGGGAAGGGTTTCGACAGGGTTTCGGCTATTTTGATCATTTCGCTTAAAGTGGCGGGTTTTGGAATTTGCCTGTCAATATGCAGCGAGGAAGTATAATACGGCAATCTGTTCCAGTTGAGGTCGTAAAAATCGTATTTGTCGGTATGACCTTCCAGGTCACGGTCGGTGGCAACCAATACACAAAGGGCTTTTCCGTTGAAACAAAACAATTTATAGTCGGTGGGTTGCTTGCCCGAAAGGCCTTCGAGGAATTCCTCACATATAATCCGGGGAGTCATTGCGGCATAGTGCAGTTCGCCGGCATTTTTGCTGTAGTCGGTTTTAAGCCAGGTGTCGAGCAATTGCCTGGCCTGGTTTATATCCAGTTGATTTTTATCAGTACAGATGATATTAAAACCGCAACCATGGGTACATTTTAAAACGAATTTCTGCGGCAATGCATCAAAATCAATTTCGCTGCTTTTATTGTAAACGCCAAGCAGTCCGGGTAGTATGTGGTTGTAGCCGTGGCTTTGTACGTAAGCCCGCATGGTATATTTGTCACCACATTCAGCTTTCAGCGGATGTTTCCAGTAGAGGTTCAGCCAGATGAGTTTTTCGCTGTAGGTGTTAGGTTGCGAAAGGTTCAGTTTCCGGTTAAAAAGCTGTTTGTACCTGAATTTCGAAAATTGAACAGGCGATAGCTGCAGCAGTAAATCTTCGTACCTCGACCTGAAATTGTTGGCGAGGGAATAATATTTTTGTGTCATACCCGATTTCAGGTAAGTACTCCTGATCATGTTTTTCATGTTGCTGGGATTCTGGTAAATCAGTGATTGCTAATACTGATGTATCAATTACATTGGTTTACAGTGTATCCGGGATTCAGGCAGCAGGGTGAAATAAAAAAGAATAGAAAGTGCCTGGTTGGGGGAGCATTTAAAGTATAGAAACCTCTACCGGAAAGGTTATCACGAATTGAAATTGCAAACCCGCGTGGTTTCAGCCGGTAATATGGAATCCGAGGTATATTAACAGTAAAGGCTTCATATAGTTTAAACGGTATACCAATATTATCGACATATCCACAAATGGTTTATCCACGCTTGCCTGGCGGCTTGCCTGCGCGCAGCTGGCAGGCAGACAGGGATTACACAGATTTTACACGGATTATTTATCCACAAATGGTTTTATCCACTGATTACACAGATTTTACACGGATTATTTATCCACAAATGGTTTTATCCACTCCTGTTTGCCTGCCAGCTTTGTCAGGTAAACCGCCAGGCAGGAGTGGATATATTTTTGAAAATAAGTATTTTGCAGCAGGCCTTATGGCAAAGGGTCGGGTAATATGATCCTGGAGCCGAAAATCTTTTGTGCTTCCTCGGTAAGCCCGGGGCTCAGGCATCCCGCCGGGGTAAAAGTCATTTCGCCCAGTATGGCTTTGCCATTAATATCGTAAAAGTCCATTCGTACAAATGGGAAAGGTTTCGATAAGGCCTCGGCAATTTCAATCATTTCGTCAAGGGCTGGCGGTTTAGGCGTGTACCTGTCGGAATTTAACGAGGATTTTATATACGGCATTTTGTTCCAGTTCAAATCGTAATAATCATATTTATTGGTATGACCTGTTTCATCACGAT
This sequence comes from uncultured Bacteroidales bacterium, assembly GCA_937965665.1. GTDB lineage: Bacteria > Bacteroidota > Bacteroidia > Bacteroidales > UBA4417 > UBA4417. The sequence continues at coordinate 2,480 of CALCJE010000364.1, read as the reverse complement.
CGCTGGCTACCAGCACATAGCCTGCTTTGCCGTTAAAGCAGGCTATTTTGTAATCGATAGGGCGTTTGCCATTGAGCCCATCCAGAAATTCTTCACAAATAATGCGCGGTGTCATCATCGCATAGTGCAACTCACCAGCAATTTTACTGAAATCAATTTTGAGCCATTCATCCAGTTGCTGCTTTGCCCGCTCGATATCGAGTTCATTTTTATCGGTACATATAATATTAATGCCACAACCGTGTGTGCCTTTTAAAACAAATCGCCAAGGCAAGGCATCGAAATCAATTTCGCTGCTGTTGTTATAAACGCCGAGCAATCCGGGAAGTACATGCCCGTATCCAAGATTCTGAACATACCTCCGCATGGTATATTTATCAGCACATTCAGCCTTAAGCGGGTGTTTCCAGTACAGGTTGAGCCAGATCAGTTTCTCGTTATATGCAGTGGGGTATTTAAGATTCAATTTTTTATGCAGAAACCTTTTGTAACGATACCTGAAAAACCGGGCAGGCGAAATTTTTAAAAGAAGACGTTCGTAACGCGTTGTGAATCTGTCATTCAAGATGTAGTAATATTGTTTAGCGCCAGTATTCCTGATCGCATCCCTGATTATATTTTTCACATTCATGACAAGTATTTTAGTTAGATTTGTATTTACTGGTGAATTATTACTTTGTTTATTTGTAAATAAATCCTTCTTTGATCTCCCGTTCATACTTTTAACAAAATAATCGGGTATCAGTTTGCTTGTTTGTTACAGCCGGTTTCCCGGGATCAAAACTTATTACGTTGGGTTATCTTTAAAACCGTCGTGCCATCAGTAGTGAGGTACATATTTATCCATTGCCGGACTAGTTAGACAGGTTTTGGCAGCACCAGCAACGATCCAAAAGTTTGTTGCGCCAGGTCGGTAAAATCATTGCTCATGCAGCCCGAGGGTGTAAAGGTCATTTCGCCGAGTATGGCTTTACCTTTGATGTTGTAGAAATCCATCCTGACAAATGGAAAAGGTTTTGAGAGTGTTTCGGCTATTTCAATAATTTCGCAGAAAGATGCAGGCTTTGGTATTTCCCTGTCGGCATTCAGGCTCGATTTGTAATACGGCAGTTTATTCCAGTTAAAATCGTAAAAGTCGTATTTATCGGTATGCCCATGCGGATCGCGGTCGGTGGCGACAAAAACGCAGTTTGCTTTGCCGTTGAAACAAAACACCTTGAAGTCGGTGGGTTGCTTTCCATCAAGGTTATCGAGAAACTCTTCGCAGATGATACGGGGCTTCATAGAAGCATAGTGCAACTCGCCGGCGCTTTTACTGTAATCTATTTTGAGCCATGCATCGAGTTGCTGCCTGGCCATTTCCTGGTTGAGTTCGTCCTTGTTGGTGCAGATAATATTACATCCGCATCCGTGTGTACATTTCAGTACGAATTTTTGAGGCAGCGCTTTAAAATCGATTTCGCTGCTGCTATTGTATACACCTAACAGTTCGGGAAGCACATTTCGGTACCCGAGTTTCTCCACGTACAGGCGCATAGTGTATTTATCGCCGCACTCTGTTTTAAGCGGGTGTTTCCAAAACAGGTTCAGCCATATGAGTTTCTCACTGAAAGTAACCGGGTGCTCCAGATTGAGCTCCCTGCCAAAAACACGTTTGTAGCGGAACTCTGCATGCTGCCGGGGAAAGAACTGTAAAAGAAAATTTTCGTATCTCCCCTTCAGGCTGTGGTTCAAGGTGTAATAATAGTATGTAGCCCTGGTTTTTTTGTAAAGTTTTTTGATGAGTGCTGTCATAATTCAGTAATGCTGTTTGATTTATTTCCGTGAGGAAGGCAGGTTAGTATATGCACATTTAATTGGTTTGGGAACCATTTGACAACTGATTTTCCGGAAATATCTTTTGCTTGATACTGGTGCAGGATTCTCACCGATTTTTATCCGGATACCTGAATGATCCCAGGGCTAATATTTAAAACAGTCTTTTTATCCGGTAATTTGTCTATAACCTGCCATCCACCACGTCAACAGGCAATATCGATTTTATGTCATACAGCACGGTGTTTTTACTGCGTGCGGCAAAATCGATGGATTTGAATTTATTGTGGGCTACGGCCAGCACAATGGCGTTATAATCATCCATCGAATAGGATGAGACAATATCGCGGCCATATTCATGTTTAACTTCCGAAGCCACAGCCCAGGGATCGTAAATATCGACCTTACAGCCAAACTGTTCCAGTTCTTTTACCACATCCACTACTTTGGTATTGCGTATATCGGGGCAGTTTTCCTTAAAGGTGATCCCCAGTACCAGCACACGCGCATTTTTTACGGTGATGTCCTTGCGGATCATCAGTTTTACCACCTGCGAGGCGATCCAGGCACCCATGCCATCGTTCATACGGCGGCCGGCGAGGATAATCTCGGGATGGTAACCTACTTCCTGTGCTTTCTGGGCCATATAATACGGGTCGACACCG
>CALCJE010000363.1 GCA_937965665.1 uncultured Bacteroidales bacterium | reverse complement strand
TCCCGGTGTAATTAGTGGTAATCCATTGCTTGCCATCCGAATGCTTGCGAATTATATCGGACTGCATATTCAGGAATTCGGCCTGCATATCTGCCGAAAAACGCTTAAAGTCGAGGTATGCATGCGGACTTGATCCACCATGGGAAGGATTAAAACACCGTACCTGTTCGAAGTCGTTGTAATTCATTCCCCAAAAGGCTGCGCCCCAATGTTTGTTGAGGTTTTCAATGGTTTGATACTTGTTTTTAAGCCAGGCACGGAATTTTACGTCTGCAGCAGGGCTGAAGTCTTCGGGAGCATAAGGCTCATTATCGACCTGCCAGCCCATAATACGGCTATCGTGGCCATAATGCTCAGCAAGGGTATTAACATAAGCAGCAGTGTACCGCCGGTATACTTCGTTGCAAACCGACACATTTTGCCTTGCACCATGCATTTGCGGAACAAAATTTTCGTCCCACAGAAAAATTTCCGGGTGCGCAGTTGCCAGCCATGCCGGCGGAGTGGGTGTTGGCGTACACATGATCACTTTCAGTCCATGTTTGGCAGCCAGGTCAACCGCTTTATCGAGCCATGCAAAGGTAAATTTACCTTCCTGGGGCTCAACCATAACCCATGCAAACTCGGCATAATGAACAAATTCAAAGCCCATGGCTGCGATATTTCCCAGGTCGCGGTCCCACTGTGTGGAATCCCAATGTTCCGGGTAATAATACACGCCGGTAACCATCAGGTCAGCAGGTTTAAAAAAGGACTGCTGTGCAAGCGATTTTAACGGCACACCTGCCAAAATCAGCAAAAATGCCATGCATACCAGGTAATTCCTGAATCTTATAAGCTTATTACTTTCAATCATGAATGATAATTTTCGATTTATACCTGTTATTGCAGACACAAATCATTATGTATATTCCAGTTTCAATTTCTCCGGAACTTTGCGCCGGTTAAGGTTTCTGCATATCGAAATTACCAACCGGCCAGGTCCATGGTTCTTTTACGATGGCAGTTTGTTTGAACTCCTTTCCATTCGATTTTAACACTACCGAATACCGGCCTGTATTCAGGTTGCGTAAGGGTAAAATCACCTTGCCAAAACCGGGTTCTTTCAGTTGGAATGTCTTCAGCAGGCTATCAGCCTCATTCCTGATTTCGATAGTTGGCAAAATGATCGGCATTTTCTTTTTGGGTGCCACAAACTGATCCTTGCCCAGGTAATAATAAATTTCGAAAGCATTGGGCTCATTGAGTGTAAACAGGTGTGTATCACCCATTAACCGCCTGTTCCCGATCCAGGCTGCATCCGAATAATTATTCAGCGGTTTGCATTTAACAGGAAACAACGTAGCATGGCTAACGAAAATAGTATCGTTGATGCACTTTAGCGGAAGGATATTGGCGATATAAACGCCCCTTCCGTAGGTAGCAACAATCAGATCGTTTTCACGTGGATGGATAGCAATATCCTTTACCGGAACAGCAGGAATCTGGTTGAACTTCACCCATCCTTTGCCGCCATTTACCGTAACATACAAACCGCCGTCGGTACCCACAAAAAGCAGGTTTTCATTACTGGCATCTTCGGTAATCACATTAATGGGTTGATCCGGAAGGTTGCCAGTGATTTTCGTCCAGTTTTTGCCGGCATCGGTAGTTTTAAAAAGCAAGCTCCGGAAATCGTCCTTGGTATAGCCAGAAAAACTAACATAAGCCGTTTCAGGATGGTGAGCCGAGGCCACTACGCGGGTTGCCCAAAATCCTTCGGGGCAATCGGCGGCTATCACTGCCCTGGTACAATCTGTCCAGTTTACGCCATTGTTAAAGGTGCACTGTACTTTTCCATCATCGGTGGCAGCCCACATAATTCCCGGCCGCAGCGGCGATTCATCAAAAGTAGTGATGGTACAGTATTTAATATGTCCCCGCCCGTTTTGCTTTACAGGATCATTGGTGGTAAGATCGGGGCTGATTTCTTCCCAGGTTTTGCCCTGGTTTACTGAACGAAGCATCATTTGAGCGGCTGTGTAAACAATAGAAGAATTATGTGGCGAAAGCATGAGCGGCGTAGCCCAGGTGTAGCGGTAGGCTGGTTTCCCTTCTGATGCTTTGGGCATAATGGAGGTTGCTTTCCCCGTCCAGGCATCAAGCAGCAGCTGTTGCCCGAACTGTCCGGTTGAGTATATCCACCTGCCGGTTTCTTTGTCGGTACGGCAATACATTCCGTCGCCCGAACCCACGGTAATCCAATCTTCGGGCCCTATTTCGCCGGCCCAGCTGTTCGATGGCCCGCGCCATACATCGTGATCCTGCAGCCCGATATAAATATTGTACGGTGTCAGGAAATCGTAGCCAACCGCATATATTTCCTCAATAGGTATCTGGTAGAAATGACGGGTGGTTTTCCCGGCATCAAAAGTTTCGTAAATGCCTCCGTCACTACCTAACAGCATATGGTTTCCATCTTTGGGATCGAGCCACATGCAGCGGTGATCGCCAAACATGTTATTCAAATAGCGGGTAGTATCGCCCTCAAAGCCGGTCCAGGTTTTGCCGGCATCAAATGAAATATGCATGGCATCACTGAGCACCCAAAGGTTATCAGGGTTTTGCGGATTGCAATAGATCTGGTTGAACGAATAAGCAGCCTTGGAACTTACATTATACTTATCCTCGTTCATTTTTTTCCACAGTTGCCCGGCGTTATCCGACCGGTATACTTCGCCGCCTTTCAGCTGGTCGTAGTAGTTATCGCGGCTGGTATTCATCATGCCTTCAGTTTGCAGTGCTTTTGTCGGGTCTTTCGGATTCAGATTTTCGACCACGGCATAAACAATGTTGGGATTACTCCGGCTGATTGCCAGGCCAATCCTTCCCTGTTCACCACCCGGAAGGCCATTTAAAATTTTCACCCAGTTTTTTCCGCCATCGGTTGTTTTATAAACGGCGCTGCCTTTACCACCGGCTTCGAAATGCCATGGCAAACGGGTTTTCTCATAGGCCGAAGCATATAAAACTGATGGATTTGAAGGATCGATAATTAAATCGATTACACCGGTTTTATCATCAACAAAAAGCACTTTTTCCCATGTTTTTCCGCCATCAGTAGTTTTAAAAACACCACGTTCGGCATTAGTCGAAAAAAGGTGCCCCATCGAAGCAACATAAACGATATCAGGATTGGTCGGGTCGACAATAATTTTAGCGATATGATGCGAATCTTTCAGACCCATATTGGTATATGTTTCGCCTCCATCCGTCGACTTGTAAACGCCATTACCAGCAAAAGATGAACGTGCATTGTATGATTCGCCTGTACCTACCCAAACCACATCAGGGTTCGAGGGGGCAACAGCAATTGCACCGATGGTTGTAACACCGTATTTTTCGAAAACAGGGTAAAATGTAGTGCCGTTGTTTACCGTTTTCCACACTCCGCCATTGCGGCCGGCCACGAAGAAAGTATATTTATATTTTGCGCCCGGATTTTCGGGGACAGCAATGGCCGAAACCCAGGCACCGGCACGATAAGCGCCCAGGTTACGAAATTCGAATTGATTCAGCATTTCCGGAGTAAGTGCCGTTTGCGCTTTACTGCCAAGTGCACAAATGACTGTGAAAGCAATTGAAGCAAGGATGAACTTTGTTTTCATAAATAGTTTTTTACGAGAGTCATGTATATTTATCGGATTCATTTTTTTCAGTTTATCAGCTTATTGTAATCTTGTACTTGCAGCTTGCATTGCCTCGAAGCACCGATGAAATCACCTCTGCTTTAACCGCCCGCTGAAATACGACGGAAAACATTTTTTCGGCAAAGCCTTCGGAGCAATAACACATGGCAGTCGATCCAATATGGTTAGCCTGGTTTACGACCGGGCATACGCAGTAGCTTTTATTCTCATCGGCAATCAACACGCCCGTTGCTTTGTCGAAAGTGATCACCCAGCCCCATTTTTCAGAAATAAATTGCATAAATTTTTCCGGCTGCCCGATATACTCTTTAAGCATTTCATCCATTTTCAAATCGTTGTAATGAATGGCACTCCCCTTCTTTACAAGCTTTCGGACCATTTCGGGCTCCAGTTCCGAATTCAGGTTGTCCACAAGGGTTGCCGTCCACGCTTGTATAAGTGTCTTGCCTGAATCGGGTTCAGGTTCATTGTGATTCTGGATGTTTTCGTCAGCCATGGCTGAAACAAAACCTCCGAATCCACACAAACATGCGCCTGAAACACAGGCCTTTTTCAAGAAATCTTTTCGGTTTAAACTCATGGCTGAAAATTTAGATTTGTGTCAGAAAATTTACTCCCACCAATGCTGATTTGCGCAGTTTAAAACCACAGTTCCGTTAGCAGAACTGCAGCAGATCCTTACAGCAAATTCGCAAAATCAAAGGCCGGCAAAAAGCCTGCTATTGCAGACATCATTTATTTACATCACCAATCGAGGGCCTGGCCGACCAGGAGGTTATTTTGACTGGTTTAATGAATTGCAAGCTTCACGGTTCACTTTACTGATTTTTGCTTCATCCAGCTTTATCACCTTCCTATCATAGGTCATCAGGCCATTTATTTCAATTTCCACATCGGTGGTTTGCGTGTAGATTGCCGCTGAGAAACCCGAAACAATCAGTTTTTTGAGTTTTTCGACAAATGCAACATAGGCATCCGTAGCTTCGGCTGACGATTTATACTTTACATAACCCCAGTTGCGGTCTTTTACCCAGGTATGATCATCGGTAACCAGGCCGATGCCTCCGTATTCGCCGAGTACACAAACACGGTTTCCATCGTAAAGTGTCATTTTAGGTTCGGGATAGTTGTGGATGTCGAGCATATCGCCTACAGGAAAGAAATTGCCTCCGCTGGCTGAATTTACCAGGCGGGAAGGATCGTAGCTTTTGGTCCATTGTGCAATTTCAACCGTTTTAAACTGTCCCCAGGCCTCGTTGAAAGGAACCCAGGTTACCACACAGGGGTGAGAATAAAGAAGGTCGATAATATCTTTCCACTCTCTTTTGTAATTGGTTTCCGATTCAGGCGTACGAACCAGTTCGTTGCCGGTATAATATTTATCGGTTTCCCATCCTGCCCATCCATCGCCGCTCGGCATATCCTGCCATACCAGGATGCCCTCGCGATCGCAGTGATAATACCAGCGGGCCGGTTCAACTTTTACATGTTTACGAATGAGATTAAATCCGAAATCCTTGGTTTTAACAATATCAAATTTCAGGGCCTCATCCGTAGGTGCGGTATAAAGCCCATCGGGCCACCAGCCCTGGTCGAGCGGGCCAAACTGGAAGTAATCCTTGTTGTTGAGTTGCAGGCGCACCACGCCATCAGCATTTCTTTTGGTCGAAATTTTCCTGAATCCGAAATAGCTTTTTACACGGTCAATTTCTTTCCCGTTTCGGATTAGCTTCACCTCCATATCATACAGAAAAGGAGTTTCGGGGCTCCAGAGTTTTGCACCGGGTACTTCGAGCAATATTTCGTTACCGGTTATCCCTTTTGCCGTGGCAACAGTTTTGTTTTTTTCCAGGATGCTTACCTCCACCAGGTCGGTGTTGTTGTTTTCGGCAGCCTGAACATTCACGGTTACCGTGTTCCGGTCGATATTGGTATTTGTTTTGATCTGTTCGAGAAAGTTCTCGGATACTGGTTCAATCCAAACCGTTTGCCAGATACCGGTTACCGAAGTATACCAGATACCCCCCGGATTTTCTACCTGCTTGCCGCGTGGCTGAAATCCCTTATCAACCGGGTCCCAGACTCTTACTACCATTTTCTGTGCTTTGCCTGGCACCAGGAAAGGGGTAATATTAAAGC
>CALCJE010000362.1 GCA_937965665.1 uncultured Bacteroidales bacterium | reverse complement strand
CAAGTAATGATCCTTTAATCGTTCTTGACGGAATACCTTTTGTCGGCTCCATCAACGAAATTAATACCAACGATATTAGCAGTATGGATATTCTGAAAGATGCATCGGCAACTGCTATTTATGGTTCGAGGGGTGCTAATGGTGTTATTATTATTACTACAAACAAGGGGCAAAAAGGGCAAAAAGCAAAAATTTCCTATAACGGACGTCAGGGGATCAACAAGGTATTTGCCAAATTCCCGATGATGAATGGGCCTGAATTTGTTGCTTTACGGGCTGCGAGGGGACAATTCTCCAATGGACCTGATGAATTTGACGATGTGAGCACCGACTGGCAGGACTTGTTCTACAGAAATGGTTCGCATTCAAGTCATGATGTTGGATTGTCGGGGGGTACAGCAAGCGGAAATTATAGTTTTGGTATTGGATATCTTAAAGATCAGGGTGTTATACCAACAAATAGTTTTACCCGTTATAGTTTACGCAGTTCTGTCGATCAGGAAGTAGGTAAATGGTTTCGATTCGGATTCAATTCAAACAGCAATTACAATTACACAGAAGGTAACCAGGTAGGTTTGTATGGTATTTTAAGTATGTCGCCTTTGGCGAATCCGTACAACGAAGACGGAACCATAAAACGGACAATCAGGATGCCTTTGGATGAACAATATACTTTAACCAGAGAAGTAGTTGAAGGATTGGAAGATGAGTGGGTGAGTCATAACAGGGGTTTTGCAACTTATAACTCAGTTTATGGAGAAGCAAAAATTCCGGGAGTTGAGGGTTTAAAATATAAAGCCACTCTCGGGTTGGATTTTGTACAAAACAACACTGGTAATTATACTGCCGAAGGTGTAAACAGCAGCAATCCGACCACCGAATCAACGGCGTCAGTCGTCAACTCGCACCGTTACCATTGGATCATAGATAACCTTTTAACTTACGACAGGATTTTTGCCGAAAAACACCGGTTAAATGTTGTGGCACTTTATTCGGCTGAACAAACTACGTTTTTTGAATCAGGTACCAATGCAAAAGGCATTCCGTCAAAAGACTTCCAATATTTCAGCCTCGGACAATCGGTAGGGGAAGTAACAGCCCAGAATGGCAATTATAACCAAAGCGGATTAATTTCATACATGGGGCGTATTATGTATGAATTCAGCGACAAATATATGCTTTCAGCAACTGTCCGTTCCGATGCATCTTCGCGATTGGCCGAAGGACACAAATGGCACACATATCCTGCAATATCATTAGGATGGAATATGAAAAATGAGTCGTTCATGCAGGATGTGAATTTTATTGACAGGCTAAAAATCAGGGCAGGATACGGACAAACATCAAACCAGGCAGTTGATGCATACAGCACACTCGGCAGGTTAAGCTCAAGAAATTACAACTTCGGCAATACTACCTATGCAACTGGTTATTATGTTACCCAGTTACCAAACCCAAATTTAGGTTGGGAATATTCAGAAACCATAAACATGGGGCTGGATTTTTCGATGTTGAGAAATCGATTGTCAGGTACATTTGAGTATTACGTCACAAATACAAAAGATATTCTTTTGAGCCTGGGCTTGCCCCGTACGTCTGGTGTAAGCAGTTACACGGCCAATATTGGTGAAACACAGAACAAAGGTTTTGAACTGACTCTCAACGGAACAATTCTCGAAAATGTTAATGGCTGGACCTGGGAGGCAGGTATTAATTTCTATACAAATAATAATGAATTGGTTGCCCTGGCATCCGGACAAACCAGGGACGAAGGTAATGCCTGGTTTGTTGGTTACAGTATCAATTCTATTTATGATTATGAAAAAATCGGCCTTTGGCAGCAGGATGATCCCTATTTATCGGTATTGGAACCAGGAGGTAATGTGGGGATGATTAAAGTAAAATACACCGGAGATTATAAAGAGGATGGTACTCCGGTTAGACAAATCGGTCCCGATGACCGGCAAATTCTTGAAGTAGATCCTGATTTTCAGGGTGGTTTTAATACTAAGGTAGCTTATAAAGGATTTGATTTAAGCCTTATCGGAAGTTTCCAGAAAGGTGGAATTCTTGTAAGTACATTAAATGGGTCAAGCAGTTACCTGAACCTGATGACAGGCAGAAGGGGCAATATTAAAGTGGATTACTGGACGCCTGAAAATACCGACGCTAAATATCCGGCACCCAATGGTGTGTTAAGTGGCGATAACCCAAAATACCTGAGTACCACATCATATTTTGATGGTTCATATCTGAAAGTTCGCAATATAACGCTCGGCTATGATTTTAATTACGCATTAATCAAAGATTCCGGAGTTAATTTAAGAATGTACTTCAATGTTCAAAACCCGTTTGTTATGTTCTCAGAATTCAACAAAGAAATGGGATTGGATCCGGAAACCAACTCACGAGGTAACCAGAATATTGCAACCGGTGGTTATAATAACCGCATTCTCACCGTTGGTTTTAACTCACCTTCTACCCGGAACTATATTATTGGAATTAATCTGACATTTTAATACACGGAAATTATGAAACAAATAAATATTAAAACCATAATCGCAACTGCATTGCTGACTATTTTCATGGTGTCGTGTACCGATATCCTCGAAGAGCAACCACGCAGTATATTTGAACCCGGTTTCTTCAAATCAGAACAAGGTGTTAAAGGTGGTTTAACTTCATTATACGCGCATCTCCGTTATATTTATGGTAATGCATATTTTTACAATTCAGGTGTTACCGGTACCGACGAAGCCACTTATGCACAAAGTGCTGACGGAAACTTTAAGGTAATGGATATCAGTGGTCAGGGAAATATAACATCTACTGCCACCGGTGGTACAGGCACCCTGTGGGATAATGCTTTCCCTGCAATTAACACAGCTTCCGGAATAATTGAAAATGCAACTGTGGTTGGTCTCAATGCATCATTGATTGCTGAAGCCCGCTTTTTCCGTGCTTTTGATTATTTTATGCTGGTGCAAACATTTGGCGGCGTTCCGCTCGATTTGGGTGCAGGTGAGCTAAAGTTTAATACTTCACCCGTAAGGGTTTCGGTACGAAACACTGTACCTGAAGTTTATACCAAAGCTATTTTCCCGGATTTGGTTGCTGCTGTTAACGATTTGCCTGATGCTGGCCGTTTAACGGGTACAGTTACAAAAAATGTAGCCCGTCTGTTTCTGGCAAAAGCCTATCTTACTTATGCATGGTGGTTACAGAATCCTAACAATATACCTACTTATCCTGCCACCAATCGCACAGATCCTGACGGAAAAGATGCACAATGGTATTTCCAGCAGGCTTATGACATTGCAACTACAGCCATCGATAATCCGGGTCCATATGGTTTAATGCCTACTTTTTACGAATTGCACAAAGGAGGTAATGAACGGAATAAAGAAATGATGCTGTATGCTGACCATACTGAAACAAGTGAAAAATACAATGGCGCCAGCCTGACTTATGGCAATGGTGGCGACGCAGATAATTTTGCTGCCTGGATGATGACATGGAATTACACCGAAATAAGAAGTGCTAAAAATCCTGATGGTACCGGATCGTCAAGTTCAGTTTTACGTGATGCAGTTCAGGATTTAGGTCGTCCGTGGACAAGGATGTGTCCAACAATTGATGCCTATAGCAATACTTTTGCAAATAAAACAGAAGATTCAAGGTTCGATGCCACATTTACAACTGTTTACCGTGGTAATTGGCCTAAAGGTGGCGATAAAACCGAGTTTTATTATGGTGCAAATGGGCTGAAGGTTTATCCTGGCGATGCCCTTCTTACATTTCTCCTTGAAGAACCATCAACTCCGATTAATTACCCTTCAGGAGCAGGCCCCAGCAATGTTGGCGGCGGTATTTTACCCGACAGGGCTGATTATGTTATCGCTCCGTCAGGAATAAGTCGTGTTGTATATCCCGGAACGTGGAAAATGAGTACCTACCGCACTGATAATGGAACCGGTTTAGGTCAACCCAATGCTTCAATAACCCGTCCGTTCAATATTGCAAAATTCTCTGAATTCTATTTTATTGCAGCGGAAGCTGCTGTTAAAGGAGCAACCACAAAATCGGGCAAAAGTGCAAGAGAGCTGATTAATGTCATCAGGGCACGTGCCGGAAAGTGGGTTTTCGACAGGCATAACAATGTTTCAAGGGCTGAAGATCACAGTGCGGCAATGGTTGCTGCAACACCTGATGTTATCGATATCAATTATATTTTGACTGAAAGTTCGCGCGAATATTATGGCGAAGGTTTCCGTTGGTTTGATTTGGTACGAACACAAAAATGGAATGAGTTTGCCGCCTCGTATAAAATTGCATCAAGTACAAAAGGCGATCATAATGCTCAAACCATAACCCGAAGTATTCAGCCATACCATTACCTGCGCCCGATTCCGCAAGGCCAGCTTGATGGAATGGAAATGACTCCTGAAGAAAAGGCTGCTTATCAAAATCCAGGTTATTAATGGATGATATTGGGTATATTTTTTCCATATATACTTAGTTTTTAACTCATTGGAGGTTAAAACTTGATTAGGTAATGATTAGTTTAGTGAGCGCCACTGTTGAGTGGCGCTCTTTTTTTGAGACCTTAA